>JABLXA010000003.1 GCA_013178415.1 Bacillota bacterium
GAGGGAGTACCTCTGTTAATTATTGTAAATCGATAATAAAATTTTATGCTTTAAGAAGGCTTTAATGATGCACGAGGGTACAATTGGTGGCTGGCAAAGATCTGGAAGGTTATATCAAAAGTGCAGTATGATAATGCCATGCCTTGATTATGCCAGGATAACATGCGGTGACGTACGACTGCCCAAACTGCTCATATTCCGGCCAGTCCGAACGCAGCATCTCCATGAGAAATCCGCGCTCATCAGGGATCAATCTAAGCTGGCGCACTTTTACCCCATGTATCAGCTCTTTTGAAACCTGCATCTCAACATCCCCTATCCCCACCGAATCGCCCTTCAAAACTAACCCGAGACCGGTCTGACGATCTCACTCTTTCAGCTTAATTGTGCACATGGGGGTTGTCGCGGCAACCCGAAAAAGACCTATACAACAATCTCTGAATCATCCCCGAGGAAAAGCCTCAATTGCTGGCGACCATTTTCAAAACGCGATACCTTGACGTTGCGCCCAATAAGGCTATCCTCAACCCGCGATACATTCTTGAGATGGCATCCCTCGAGCACGACCGAATGCTCTATTGCCACCCCTTCGAGCCGACTGCCGCACCCGATAGCTGTGAATGGCCCAACGAAGCAATCCTTGATTATGGCCCCACGGCCGATGACAGCAGGCCCACGAACAGTGCTTCCCGATACAATAGCACCTTCATCTATTTCGACGCGGCCTACGACCTGGCTGGCTTCATCGACTGTGCCCCTTATGGTTCGTCGCGCATATTCATCCAGGACAATACGATTTGCCTCAAGGATATCATCCTTTTTCCCCGTATCAAGCCACCAACCATCGAGCACCCTGGCCCGGACCGGATCCCCATTCTGCAATAAGTATTCGATAGCATCAGTGATCTCGAGTTCACCGCGCCAGGACGGCTTTATTGCATCAATAGCCTTGTGAATAGCAGAGGAGAATACATATGTCCCCACAAGTGCGAGGTTACTTGGAGGCTCCTTCGGCTTTTCAACCAGCCGGACGACTTCCCCGCCTCCATTGACAACAGCAACCCCAAATTGCCGCGGATCAGGGACTTCCTTCAATAATATCATTGCGGCACACTGCCATCTGAGGAATTCCTCCAGGAGAGATGTAACCCCGCCCTGTATCAGGTTGTCCCCCAAAAACATGAGAAAACTTGAATCGCCCAGGAATCTCCTGGCCGTTTTAACCGCATGAGCCAGGCCCCCCGGTTTGTCCTGAAGAATGTAGGTGATGCTGGCTCCCCATCTGGAGCCATCTCCCACTGCCTCCCGCACAGAGTCCCCGGTCTCAGGCGAGATGATGATGCCAATGTCGCTAAGGCCTGCGGCAACTACCTGCTCCACCACAAAGTGGATGATAGGCCTGTTTGCGACAGGGATCAATTGCTTAGCTGTTGTGTAAGTGAGGGGGCGAAGCCTGGTTCCCTTGCCGCCTGAGAGAATAAGGGCTTTCATCTTATCTCCCTTTCCCATGATTATGCCATCCCCTCGCGCCCCACATTTCCTGCACACCGCACCTGCCAGCCTGTATCACGCCAAAATTACCCTCCAGTAGTCGCTCCATTAAGGCCATTTGCGCTCTTCATAGCAATGTCAAGATTCTCTCGGACCCCGGGGCACTGGGGATCAAGCTGTAAGGCCCGCTTAAAGTATTCCAATGCCTCATTTTGTCTTCCCAATTGGAATTTGCAGATCCCTGTCAAATTTAGCCTTTCGGCATCCATTTCTGTTTCAGAAAACTTACCCCACCACTCAAGGGCTCCTTCGAAGTCTCCCTGAGACATAGCTATAAGTGCCATATTATGCCATGCATTTCTATTGGTAGGCTCAAGATCAAGAGCTCTGACTACGGTCACGTAAGATTCTTCAATCCTGGAAAGGCTGAACAGCCTTACAGATTCCTGGAGCAATGACTGGCTTGTCCATTCAGAAACTAGCGGAAAGTAATGTTTCATAGGATCAAAAGGCCGCATCAAGACTGGCAGCGGGTTATACCCATTTGGGCCCATCTCAATGTCCCATTTCTTCCTGAATATCCAGGCATTTTCCCGCATGAGGTTCCCGTAGTCAATCCCCATACCTTTGAATGTTGCGCTTCCATAATGATGAATAAATACATCTCGGGCGATAATAATCTGGAATCCTGCTATCCCTGCACGAAGACAGAAATCATCATCCTCGAAATTCCCTGTTCCGAAGGTGATATCGAAGCCTCCAATTCTATCTATCACTTCACGTCTTATGAGCATGCAAAACCCTATGATCCGTGCAGTCCGCTGAGCTAAACCGGAATACCTGAATGAATGGGCCTGTGCATATTCGTCTAGCTTGGCTACGTTATACTCGGGATCTATTATCCGCTGGATGCCTGCCACGAAATTGCTTACCGGACCGACAAGGCCGACCCTTTCGTCTCGATTCATACATTCTAGCATTCGTTTGAGCCATCCAGGGGTCACAAGAACGTCATTATTGAGAAGAAGAATATAATCGCCGCGCGCAGCCTTGATCCCCTGATTTACAGCAGCTGCGAAACCGAGGTTTTTTTCATTGGCTATGATGTTTATGTTATCGTGGTTTGCGGCAAGGCTATTTAGATAATCTAATGTGCCATCTGTAGAGCCATTGTCTATGAAAATAAGCTCAAAGCTCTCGGGAGTATGCCGCAGGATGGTATCGACGCACTGAGCCGTATATTCAAGCTGATTATGGCAAAGGATTATTATGCTGGTGAGGCCCGGATCTAAGTTTGCGCCATTTCTAGAAGGACGAGGAATCTCCTTACCAGTCGTCTGATCCAATTTGCCCACACTGCCCTCCTGCCCAAATGCTGATCACACTCGGGATTTCAGATGCTCAAAAGGAGTGTATCTGCGCCTCCACCTGCATGAGCCCCTATTTATGATCTAGCACATTCCGTGCCAGTAATTTGTCGAGAATGCGTTTACGGATTGAAAAGAGCAGCAGTCGGCCAAAGTCGATTGCGGCTATACATTGACGGGCATTATATAGGGACTGAACATCCCATTCGCCGGCGTCGTAACCCTCAGAACAACATAGCGCATGGCACAGTGAGCAATTTCTTCACATCTTCACGGCATTAGCGCGGAAATCAGCGCCTATTGGCTATATCTGCCTAATATGCTAGCATATTCAGTAGAGCTAAAAGCTTTAGGTCCTGGATACCCGTAGACCCAGATACCAGTAGCTACGAAGGAAATGATCGACAGAATGAAAGTCAAAACTATCCTCTGCAAATCTGCCCTCACCAAATCCGGCATCAGCGGCGTGGACTACGTCATAAATCCTTACACAGGTTGCGCCCATGCCTGCGTTTACTGTTATGCTGATTTCATGCGGCGATTTACCGGGCACGAGGGCGATGTGTGGGGGACTTTTGTAGATGTGAAGGCTAACATCGTCGAGCGGCTGAGAAGGGAGCTTATGGGGAGGGAAGGCCGGGAACCGGAAGAGCGGCAAAGTCTTTCGTTGCAATGCCTCCCGCTGCCACGTCTCTCACTGCATAAGATGGCGCTCCGCCAAGCCCGGGCCATGCGCTATACCGGCGAAGTTATGTTCTCCAGCGTAACCGATCCCTACCAGCCCTTGGAGGCCAAATGGAAGCTCACTAGAGGCTGCCTTGAGGTGCTTCTGGAGGCGGAGTCTATTGAGCTTACGGCGGGATTGGCTTGGGCAGAGGCAAAGCCGCAGCCGGGAGTCGCCGGGGTGGTGGCTCAGCCGGATGGCGCTGGGACGACGGCTTGGCCGGAGCTGGATAGGGTGATGATTCAGCCGGACGTCACCAGGCCGATGGATCAGGCAAAGGAGACCGCAAAAGAGTCACGGTCTGAGGCCACAGGGCCCAAGGCCGGCGGCCAGCCCAGGACAATTTCCATCCTCACCAAGTCCGACCTCGTGACGCGAGATATAGACATCCTGAGAGATTTCCGAGATTGCACCGTCGGCCTCACCATAACGACGGCCCGCGATGATGTGGCAAGAATCTTTGAGCCTGGCGCGCCTCCGCCATCCAGGCGTTTTGCTGCCCTTGAGAAGCTCAATAAAGCCGGGATCAGGACTTGGGTCTTTGTGGCGCCGGTATTGCCATTCTTCTCAGACCGACCTGAGGAAATGGAGCTATTATTCAAGGCTGTCGCGGCTGCTGGCACCCGGGAAATATCCATAGACAGCATGAATTTCTACCCATCTGTGAAATACCGTCTGAACCGCCTGTTCTCCCGCATTTCCCAAAATGGGAACCATACAGGCGGAGAGCACGCATGCGCAATCGCTTATTTGAATAAGGCTATGCGTGATCAAGAGGCCTGGAGGATAGACATCAGGGCCAGCGCGCATGAGGCGGCAGCCAGGTGCGGAATTCATGTAAAATTCGCCTTTTAAATGCAGGTTCCTTAATTCACGCCAATTCACTAGCGCGTTTCGGGGGTTGCTGATGCTCTGCCCCGGGGACGCCGCACCTACTCTGAAAATAGCGGCACCCGCTTCGGGGGATTCTCATCCCTCTGATGGTGCTGCCATGGCGGCATGGGCGCCTCCATTGAAGTTTGGCGCGAGGGATTCACCAGCTTTCAAAGGCCCGTCACGCAAGCGCCGGCGCCGGCAGCCCTTAAGACCGGCCACCCCTAAAACCGGCGGTCCTTCAAATTGAAAGGGCCGGGCTACGTACCGGAATAGTCGGCGGCAGGCCATCATTGCCTGAGGAAGTTAACGAGCACCTTCCACTCCGGAAGAACATCCAGGGCGCTCTCTGGATTACTAATAATCCAGTCCCTGATACGCTCCCGGAATCGACCAGCATCTACACCATAAATCCGATTAAGCGCCGGTCCCAGAGCATAAAGGATGTCCTTCCCAGAGAACCAGACCAGGATATTCTCCCAGTTGGCACAGAAATCCTCGGTAAACTCAGCTATTTTACTTTCGAGTGAGCATGCTGATGTATGTGGCGATAAGGACTCGCTCACACGGTTCATGTATTCTGCTATGCACCCCAACGCCCATTCACCACATTGAATCTGATTTAACCAGGACGGTATTCCTAACTCGCGACCCTCCAGTTCAATAGGGCGGGTCTTGAGCTCATAGTGGGGAGGCAAAGTACGCCTTGCCATTCCAATAGTCCAACGCGCTGCCTCATAGAACCGGATCCTGAGAGCTGCCTCAATAAGGGCTGCTTCATAATCCTGACGCGCACCTGATGGCCAAATGAGAGCGATGAGGGCAGGGTCCAGGAGATAGTTCTCGATTTCATGCCGACTCCAGTACCATCCCAGAGGCTCGGGAAAACGACCGTCCCTGATCTCGCCGGGCATATGATCCTGGTTAGGAGCAGGGTCAAAGTCGAAATCGCGATCGCGGACAAATGCTACACGCTGTCCAGTTCGTTTCCATTCTTGAACGGCAATGGGCTTGAGGGAGTATTTCGAACCCCGCGCCTCTACCGGAGGGGTGCCTTTCAGGATAGCGCCAAGGATATTAGCATCAAGATTACCCTCAACCAGAAGGAGGTTTACAGGCATAGTCGTCCCCCCTTAAGGCGCATCTTCGAAGTCTCCGGGACAATATCGTCCAGATATTTCGAATGGGTCGTCACGATAAACTGGCAATCAGGCGCCAGTCTAGGGAGATTGCCATACAACGCCTGCTGTTCTGGGGGATGTAGATGAAGCTCTAATTCATCTAAAAGAACTATGGATTTCACGATCTCAAGCCGTGTCATCTCATAGGCTAATGGAAAAACCGCCTGTTCCCCTGACGACATCTCGGCAATGTCGTATGGGATGCTACAACCTTCGCGCTCAACCAGCACCAGGAAGTCAGAAGGGCCTGGAGCCTCAATTCCTTTTCTGGGTTCCGTTCCTACGAATCGGAAGCCTGGAAAAACCCGCTCCATGCGCTGCTGAAGCAAATGGATGTAGTCTCGTCCGCCAGGATCTGATCCTGGCCACGCCTTCCTCGTAAGGTGATAACTCCACCATACAACGAGATACGAACGGAGTTGCTCCACCCCCGCCGACCATGCGCCTGGTTTGGCTATTCCATTAAGATCAGGGTCGGTCGAAAGAGTGCCCAGATTCCTGAACTGATCAAACCAGAAGACATCCCCAACTCGTGCAAAGTCGCTGCGGAGGTCGGGCTTGATACGCTGAACACGCTTTAGATAGTACCGGCCGAGGAACTGCATTTTTGCCGCCGGCCCTTGCCGTGCCGTTACTTCGCCCCGGCTATACTGCAAAGTGACAGTCTTCGATTCCCCCGGGGGAATCCAACCGCGGGTTTCTTCTTTCGGAATCGCACTTTTACATTCCTCGTAGAGTCTGCGAGTCACAAGGATCTCATCATCGTCAAAGCCCACCTCTAGCTCGATGCGAGTCGGCCCAAGCGAATTCATTCGCTCAGGGATAAAACCATACCAGGGGAAGCTCTCAGGGTCTTTAACATGCCGCGTTGCTATCCCCAGAGTAAGCGCAATTGCCTGAAGCAGGGTTGTTTTCCCGGACCCGTTATCGCCCAGGATTAGAAGCCTGTCGCGGACCGATCCCTGTGCATCGCGAAAATCCAGATCCAGCTCTCGCAGACCTTTAAACCGTTCTATATGTGCGCGTAGTAGCCTCACTCCCAGTTCACCCCTTCTCCTTCAAGGTGATTCCGCATGGATCCCAGGCTATCACAAGCCAAATCTGTCATGCCGACTTCTGATGGCCTATTGAGGGGCAAGAGGGGCAGCAGCCTATTTTTACAGTATGGCAGAATCATCCACAACCACGCATCACGCCCCGCACCAGAGGACCTACACTCATTATATATTAGATTCGCGTACTGGCACAAGCAGGAAGTTCATCACTTCATCATTTCACCATCCGCTCCTAATATGATAGAATCTCCTTGAACTCTTCTGCGAACGGGGGGAATTACCATGGAACTCGTGGTTAACGGGACTCTACTCCGCTTCATTCGAGGAGACATAACCGCACAGGAGACCGACGCCATAGTCAATGCCGCCAATTCAAGCCTTATGGGTGGCGGCGGGGTGGATGGGGCGATACATAGAGCTGGTGGGCCGCAGATCCTTGAGGAATGCAAAAAGATCCGCCGGGAGAAGGGGCCTTGCCCGCCTGGAGAGGCGGTCATAACAACAGGAGGAATGCTCAAAGCCCGGTATGTGATTCATACTGTCGGCCCGATCTGGCAGGGCGGGGATCGCGGAGAGGATCAAATTCTCGCCAGTGCATACCGGAATAGCCTGAAGCTGGCAAAGGGCCATGGGATACGCACCATCTCATTTCCTTCAATCAGCACAGGGGCCTACCGTTTTCCAATAGAACGGGCCGCCAGGATAGCTCTCACCACCGTAAGGGAATTCCTGGCCGCTGAAGACGGGTTCGACGAAGTGCGATTCGTCCTGTTCAGCGATGCAGATTTAAGGGTTTATGAAGAAACGGCAACCGCGGAATAGGACCGGGGCAACGGGATGTGCCTTACACCCGCCCCGCCAGCTACATCTGCCGCGCCAACTACACCCGTCCCGCCAGCCATTAAAATTCGAGTGAGTCGGCGGACAGGAGCTTTGACAGGCTTCTGGCCTGCGCTCCCCCAAACATTGACTGATATGTCCGCTATGTTCATAATATATCTGAGAGGTGATGGAATATGCCCGTGGTCCGAATTGGCAAACGTGGGACCATGATACTGCCTGCCGGCATTCGCCATAAAATGGATATCCGACAGGGGGATGAAATGCTTGTCGAAATGGATGAGCGGGGGACCCTTCACATGATGAAAAAGCCCAAGGATTTTGCAGCCGCGCTCCGTAACTTGCACAAGGACATATGGGAGGGAATAGACCCTATTCAGTATGTGAGAGAGGAACGGGCTTCATGGGAAAAGTAGCCGGCTTACTCGAGAACTGCAGGTACATCGGAATCGATACTAATTGCTTTATTTTTCAGTTCGATAGTGACCATTATCCCCAGCAAGCTCCTCTCGCTCAGGAGCTGTTCGAACTGGTACAATCCGGCAGGATAAAGGCAATCACTTCGCCAATAACAATTACCGAGATTATGACCCTTCCGCGCCGACTGGGATTGGAAGATGTCGCATATCAGTATAAACTGCTCCTGATGAATTTCCCCAATCTCGAGATCCAGGACATCACTGCTGAGGTAGCAGACCGTGCGGCGTTTTTGCGGGGAGTTTATAATCTCAAGACGCCGGATGCTTTGCAGTGTGCCGCAGCACTCGTGGCGGGAGCAGATGCTCTTGTGACTTTTGACAGGGGTATGTCCAGGGTGCAACCGGCCCTCCAAGTAATAGTCCTGGATGTCGATCCATGATTCAGCTGTTCAGGTATGGAATAAACATGGCCGCTGAAGATGGATTTGACGAGGTGCGGTTCGCCCTGTTCAGCGATGCCCACTCCGCCGGCCGAATTCGACAGGCAAGAGATGCCGGGAGTACCATTTACAGGATGGACAATCTATTGACGAACTCTGCACTTCCGCCAAATCTCCTTTTGTATCCTCTGGGTCGCTCGTCAGTAGACCACCTGGTACATAATTCGGGATTTTACACATCTTGCCGCTCTCATTCCGATGTGTTATCTTCACCTTATGGATGGTGAGAATTCGTGATTTTGCACGGGACATGGATTCCTCTGCTGGGAAGAGGCGGTGCAGGCGGCGACAGCAACGTGGCGGCCCTCACGTCGCACAACATAAACTATTCAGACATAGAAGGATGTTTTTTTGTCTGGGGAGAGCGCTCTCCAGCTGCGACTGTCGATAGCCAGGGCGTGGCCGGGGCTTCCACTAACTCTTATGTGTTACATGGCCAGGCAGAGAAGTGGGACACAAGGGCTGGGACGGACACAAGGGGTGGGGATAAGGATTCATCGCGGTATCAGCCCCTTCGGTGCCATCCTTTCCAGGCCTCACGGAATGATTTGGTCGACGCGCTCCGGCACCTTGCCGGACTCAGGCTCCGTGACCTGGACGGCGCCGCGCGGAGGGCGCGCGTAGTGATGTTCCTGCCGTCAAGGGGCGAACGTCCCGAACCTTCCAATTCTTTTATCTTGGAATCGCCGCAGGATTCCATGAGCGCGGGCCAGCACGATCCCGCGGGCCAGAACGATCCTGGGGACCGGGATGATCCCGCAGGTCAGGATGATTCCGGAGAGGAATCTCGCGCGGGACAAGCTACCGCGGGAGGGGTTCCTTCAGGTGAAGTTGCCATGGGCCGGACGGCCGCCGAAAAGGCGACCCTCGCTCCCTGGGAGGTCAGCGGAATCGCACTCCCCGCTTCCAGTGCGCTGAGATTCCTGGTTATCTTATCACAGAGTGATGGCATGAGTACTGGGCCTGGTGACGGTGGGCCTAGCGACGGCTGGCCTGGTGATGGCTGGGATGACGCCGCCGGCGACCTCGATAAGTCTCAGGTTTCAACCGGCCAGGATATAAGGTTTTGGAGCAAGGTGGCCAAGCTCGCCCTTGAGCTCATGGCGCGGGAAAGGTTTTCCCCCACAGTGGTCAGCGCGCAGTCAACCATCCTTAAACATGGTGCCGGTTCTGGTGACAGCATGGCGGCGGCCTGCCACGACGACGCTCCGGCCCCTGACGTCTCCGGCGTCCGTGGCATCCCCGGCCGCAGCGCCGGCAAAAGATCGAAGCATCGCAGGGGCAATATCAGGAGCAACAAGAAGGATGCTACTGCCGCAGAGGACGAGACGAGATTTAGAGCCACCTGGCTTCCTGTCTTAAATACCGCTGGCGATGTGGAGCGTCTTCAATCACTTCAGGAGTCCATGCCAGCCATATGCAGGGCGATACCGGTCCTCGAGTCATCTGTCCCCGAAGCTCGCTCCTTGTTGATGAGCTTCCTGGACACATGTGTGGATGAGATGGTCCGGGAGTGGATTTCGACAGAGTCGCGCAAGGGTCATGAGGAATGGCGCAGGGATCACGAAACCAATGCTCGCAGGATCGGGACCCGCGAGACCTATAAGGATGACTATTTCCTGAATAGGGAGCTGCGCAGGCATTTCCTGGATAAACCGAAAGCAAGGAAGGGCGGCACAGTAGCTGGCAACTGGCTCTCGGGTCTCACCTCTGATGAAGTGCTCCTCAAGGGGCCGACCCGGGAAATCAAGGAATTCTGCCGTGCGATTTCGGACTGGTCGCAGGAGATACGCGGGACCGGAGCCAGAGCGGCATTTCGGACCTGCTTCCGCCTGGAACCGCCGGCGGAGGCGGATGCTGAGATGGGGGAAACGCCCGCGAAAGTGGGGGGAAGCGATTCGTCGCAGCCATCATCGCGTGCATCATCGCGGTCGTCCCCGCGGTCGTCGAAGGCTCCCGTAGAGCTTGATGGAGGGCTCTGGCACCTGCGGTTTCTCCTCCAGGCCGTGGATGACCCGAGCCTCCTGATCCCTGCGGAGAGGGTATGGCAGGAGCAAAAGCGAACTCTGGAATTCATGAACCGCCGGTTTGAGAATCCGCAGGAAAGACTCCTTCACGACCTGGGCCGGGCTTCGCGGCTCTTTCCAAAGATAGAAGAGAGCCTCAAGACAGCCTGCCCTGAAGCGTGCCAACTTACGGTCCATGAGGCATACTCCTTCCTGCGGGACGTGGTCCCGGTCCTGGAAGAGAGCGGGTTTGGGGTACTGGTCCCCGCCTGGTGGAATCCCAACGGTAACGGGCCGGCGCGCCTGGGCATCAGGCTGCGGCTCGTCAGTAAAGAGAAAAGAAAGACCAGCAGCCGGAAAGATACTGTGATCGCCAGCCAGGGCAACCTCGGTCTCGACAGCCTCATCAACTATGACTGGCAGGTTGCCCTCGGCGGGCAGGTGATGAGCCGGGAGGAATTTGAGAGGCTTGCGGCGCTGAAGGTGCCCCTTGTCCGCATCAGGGGCGAATGGATCGAGCTGAGGACTGAGGACATCGAGGCCGCCATATGCTTTTGGGAAAACCGCGGGAAGGCCGGGCAGATGAGGGTCCGTGAGGCTCTTGCGCTGGCCCTTGCCGGTGATAACGGCAGCCACGGCTTGCCCGTGGTTGGGGTGGATGCTGAGGGCCGTATCGCAGATCTCATCCAGCAGCTCAAGGACGGGGAAAAGGTTAGCGAGCTCCCTCAGCCTTCAGATTTGTCGGGTCAACTCAGGCCTTATCAGATAAGGGGCTATTCATGGCTTTCGTCCATGTCTCGTTGGGGGCTCGGAGCATGCCTTGCCGATGACATGGGACTCGGCAAGACCATACAGGTGATCGCAATGCTGCTCCGCGCAAAAGAGGAAGGTCGCGCCCAGGGTCCGGCTCTGCTCATCTGCCCCACGTCTCTCGTGGGCAACTGGAGGCATGAGCTTGCCCGCTTCGGGCCTTCTCTCCGGGTGATGATTCATCATGGAGGAGGAAGGCTTACAGGATCAGAATTCGTGAAAGAAGCCATGGCAAACGATATAGTTCTCAGCACCTATACGCTTGCTCATCGCGACGAGAAGGACCTCTCCAAGGTGGAATGGGGCGCCATTATCCTCGATGAGGCGCAAAACATAAAGAATTCAGCCGCCAAACAGAGTCAGAGCGTACGCAGGCTGAAATCCGGTGTCAGGATCGCGCTCACCGGAACTCCCATTGAAAACCGCCTCTCCGAGCTATGGTCGATCATGGAATTCCTGAACCCCGGTTTCTTTGGGACTCAGAAGAGCTTCCGGGCGCAGTTTGCCATTCCGATAGAACGATACCGGAACCAGCATAAGATGAAGCAATTGCAGCGTCTGGTCCAGCCTTTTGTCCTGCGGCGTCTCAAGACCGATAGGCGAATCATTCAGGATTTGCCCGAAAAGCAGGAGATGAAGGTGTTTTGCACCCTCACCAGGGAGCAGGCCACACTGTATGAGGCTGTCGTAAGGGATATGATGGAAAAGATCGAGGGCGCGGAGGGCATAGAACGTAGGGGGGCTGTCCTCGCCACGCTCCTGAAGCTAAAGCAGGTCTGCAACCACCCTGCGCAATTCCTTGGAGATGGCAGCCCGCTTGCGGGACGCTCGGGAAAGCTATCGCGGCTTACCGAGATGCTGGAGGAAGCGCTTGCTGCTGGAGACCGGGCACTGATTTTCACGCAATTCGCCACGATGGGCGAAATGCTAAAGACTTACCTCGAACGCGTCCTGCATCGAGAAGTTCTATTTCTGCATGGAGCAGTGCCGCAAAAGGTGAGGGATAAAATGGTGACAAGATTCCAGGAAGATCCCGACGGTCCGCCCATATTCATTCTCTCCCTAAAGGCTGGTGGCCTGGGACTGAATCTTACCCGGGCCAATCATGTGTTCCATTTCGACCGGTGGTGGAATCCCGCCGTGGAAAATCAGGCTACGGACCGGGCATTTCGGATCGGTCAGACCCGCGATGTGCTGGTGCACAAATTCATATGCGCTGGCACGCTGGAGGAGAGGATCGACGAGATGATAGAAGGCAAAAAGTACCTGGCCGAAAATGTGATCGGGACCGGAGAGGAATGGCTGACCGAGATGTCCACCGATGAGCTACGAGAGATCTTTGCTCTACGCGGCAGCGCGGTAGTGGAGGAGGATTAGGCGCGCACCATGGGCAAGAAGAATGAGTTCGGCGAAAACTGGTGGGCAAAACGATGGCTCTCTGTGCTGGAATCCTTTGGGTGGGCAAACCGGCTGCAGAGGGAACGTTCTTACGCCCGCGGCGGGAACGTCCTCGATATCGATATCCAGCCGGGCATGGTCAAGGCTGAGGTGCAAGGTTCGCGACCGAGACCCTACCGGGTCACAATAAAAATGCAACCATTGTCGGACAAAGAGTGGGACCGCGTGATCTCAGCCATGGCAGGTAAGGCGATCTTCGCTGCGCGCCTGCTGGCCGGGGAAATGCCGGAGAACATCGAGGAGGCTTTTGCCAGCTCACGGGTAAGCCTTTTCCCCAAATCCTCGAGCGACATCACCACGAGCTGCTCATGTCCTGATTGGGCTAACCCCTGCAAGCATGTGGCTGCGGTGTATTATTTGCTGGGCGAGAGATTCGACGGAGACCCATTCTTGCTCTTCCGCCTTCGCGGCCGGAGCCGCGAGGAGCTCACGGAGGCCCTGCGGCAGAGACGCGCTGCGGAGGTCTCTGAAAAATGAAGAGGGAGGGAGTCGGCAAGGCGGGAGCACAGGCGGACACGCGTACCGCGGCGCAAAGTGGAAGGCAAGCCGGGGTGCAGAGCGAGACGCAGGCCGAGGCACAAGGCGAGGTGCAGGTCGGGACACAGGCTTTTGGAGTCTGCCCTGCCAAGACTCTTCAGGATTCAGCAGAGAGCTTCTGGACCGGAGACCCCAAGAGGCTCGATGCAATAGAGATCTCAATGGTCCCTCCCCCCGTGCGCATGGCAATTATCAAGCGCCTTGGGGAACCATGGTTTTGGAATGCAGATCCCGGTTTGAAAGGTAAAGATTTCATGGGTATCATGGAACGATATTACCGTAAGGTCAGCAGTCAGGCCCTGGCCTTGGCTTTCAAAGATGTTGCCGGTGACGGGAACGGGTCAAGTTGAGTCGATAGTCCATGTTGCCCCCATGCCCTCGACTCTTGGTTAATATGTCCGCCATATTCATAATATAAATGGGTGAGTAGTCTGCAACAAATAGGGCGCCGGCGCCCCCTCAAATAGGTTGGCACGCGATGGGAAATGATCCCAGGAGGAACGATTGAGCCGGGGAACGAATGAGGCGGGACCAACGACGCACATCACGGGTAAGGCGAAAAGACTGAACCGCATGCCTATTGAATATCTCTATTGATTATGCTATCCTGTTTGTCAGGGGTGATTTTATGCAACTCAATATCTACATTCCTAAAGAGAAAAGCAGCGTATTAGCTGCCCTGGACCGGATCGCGGAAACGACCAAACGTCCCAAGAACGAAATAGTCCTTGAAGCGCTTGAACGTTATTTGCCTGCCGTAGCTCCAACCATGCTCGGAGAATACAGTCTGGGAAAGATAAGCAAAGTCAGCCGCGCAGATCTCTATGAGGGAAGGTTAAAGCCTTGATTCTCGTGGACACAAATGTCCTGGTCCATGCCATCAACACCGATGCTCCGCAGCATGAAATGAGCAGGGCTCTAGTAAAGGCCGTCCAAACAAGGCGGCTCGATGGCGCATTATTGCCTCAGATTCTCCTGGAGTTTTTCGCCATAATCACAGATGGACGCCGCGTTGCAAGGCCTCTTGGAGCGAAGGAAGCATGGGAGCAGGTGAAGCTCTTGAAGGTCATCTTCCCGGTGCTGGATGCAGGACTCAAGTCCCTGGAGTACCTCAAAGATGCAGTAACAGAAGGAAAGGTAAAGGGCAGTGACATTTTCAATGCCTATCTGGTTGCCCAGATGAGAGCTTGTGGCATCTCCGTCATCTGCACCTATAATACCAGAGATTTCCAAAAGTACAGCGGTATCATTGTACAAACACCAGAAGAGCTCATCCCCAGCCGTCAGGATTCGGGACATTAGGTGCGTTTAGGCTTATAGTGTCATAGCAGAGACGATCCATGGGCTCTTAATTATGTATAATGAAAACAATGCTAAAATGACCGGATTTTCAGGGGGTATCAAAAGTGCCTGGAAGAGAAGAAATTGAAGCAAGGTCAAAGAAGTATAAACCCTTTTTGGCCGGGCGATTTAAAGTAAAAGAGATCGGCCTTTTCGGCTCCTGTATCCGGGGGGAGCAAACCGAAGGCAGTGACGTGGATATTCTTGTGGAATTCAGCGCGCCCATCGGGTGGGAATTTATTGACCTCAAGGATTTTTTGGAATCACTCTTGGGGCTTAAAGTAGACTTAGTAACCGGAGGGGCCCTTAAACCCCAAATGAAGGATCGCATCCTGCAGGAGGTCGTCTACCAATGAAGCAAAAGTCCGCCAAAATCTTTGTCGAAGATATCCCTGGCGCTATAAGCAAGATCGAACACTATACTCAGGGTATGGTTTATGATGCATTCTTCGAAGACGAGCGGACCGTAGACGCCGTAATCCGGAATCTCGAAATTATTGGTGAAGCCGCGCGAAACATCCCGAAGGATCTTCCCCGGACAAAACCAAAAAAAGAATCAATGCGTAGTCATCTTAAGATTGAAGATGCCTAATCTGAAGCCGACAGCGATCTGCTCTTAGCCCGGCTCCGCCTTCACCTGTCTCTCCGCCTTCTTCCTATACATAACACACAACTGGTCAAGGGTTTTTGCATATGGCCCGCCGAGGTCGACGTCGTTGAGCCGCAGGTGTGCCGGAAGGTGTCGCCTGATTCCCTCCAAGCTCAGGTCGCCGCGGGTCACGGTCACAAGCGTGATCCCATTGTTGTGGCTTAGGGCGAGTTTCATCAGATCATGTGACTGTGCCTGCTTGACGCCGGTTTCGCTCCTGTAGACCACAGTTATGGTGTAATGCTGGTCTCCATTGTATTCAAAGGCGACAGCCTCGTCTGGCAGGTAGAGGTCATATTCCAGGGGTTTACTGGTCAGCGGGTTGGCTAAAAAGCCCGGACGGGCGTTTTCCACCCAAACATCGCAGCATACCCAGAATAGCACGATACACTTCATCAGGAATTCGCCCTTATATCGGGCCATAGCAAACCTGGAGTTTAGGTCGGCGGCCATCTTTTCCTGATAGTCCGCAGGGATCAGGGCTACCGGTCGCAGACTCTTGCCTTGCTTAACCAGTTTGAGCCACCCTGCAGATGCAAGCCCCTCACAGGCCCGCATGGCCCTGTAGCGGCCAAGCGAGGACTTTGCGATGAGTTCCTTCATGCTGGTTGGTTTCAGGTGTTGGATGAGAATATAGAGCGCCCGCTCCTCAAAGCCGAGGTCCGCCGCACTACACAGTCCATCCAGAACACACTTGGGTATCCACAATGGTCTAACTCCCCCCTCCCGGGCTTTGACCGCATCTAAGTATCTAACTGGAACTGGAATCGCATAACCGCAACTACACTACTATTGTATCACATTTTGGGTGTAATTGGAAGCCGTGGGCGAACGTGGAAGCCATGGCCGGACGCGGTAATCAGAGATCCGGCTAAACAATGGCGCCAACACCTCTAGCTGGAGCCGTAACAGACGTTATTTGGCGGAAATAGTGTTAGTGGCCAGCACTATCCGCCGGGAACAATGTTAGTAGCCAGCATCGTCCAGCGGAGATAATGTTAGTGGTTAGCATCGTCCGGCGGGGACAATGCTAATGGCTAGCACTGTTCGTCAGGAACAATATTACTGGCTAGCACTATCCGGCGGGGACGATGTTAGTGGCTAACACTGTCCGCCGGGAACAATGCTAATGGCTAGCATCGTCTGCCAAGGACAGTGTTAGCAGCTCGCATCATCTGCCGGGGTAGTGTTAAAGGCTAGCATCGTCCGCAGAAGATAATGCTAATAGCTAGCACTATCTCCCGCCGACAGTGTTAATAGTTAATAGTGTATTGCACCACACACCATGCTATGAAATATTTTCCCACGACCCCCGTTTCGGGCATAGTTCCCCCTGAGCGCAGCATGCATATGCCCCCAAGGCTATCGCTATGAACACAGCCTGCTTTGGAGCGGGCTTCTGGGCGCAGGGCGTATAGGTCTCTCCTGGCCACAGCGCACAGGTCTCTCCTGCCCACAGCGTATAGATCGCCCTGGCCATCGCACGTGTGAAACCCCATAATACAGCACATATAACTGGCCATGGCTTTGCCATGTATTCCCCGCGTGTGCTCCCATCTTCTCCAGGCGCTGTGGGGCCTGCTGTCCATAAACGCCTGTAGGCATAAATATTGCTATAAATTGCCCAAGGGGGGATGAAAGTGATACCGGAAATTGAATATAAGACATGTTATCTCGACGGCAGGTTGGGCCGGGCAAGGGAGATTTTGCGCAAGCTGATCGCTGAGCATCCTGACTGTGGCGCGTTTTATGCCGACCTGGCGCTTGTATATCTACAACAGGGGGAAATTGCCGAAGCCCGCAATGCAGCGGAAAAAGCTCGGGCGCTCGTGGTCTCCGGGAACGACGCTACACCGCCAGGCGAGGAGCTTTTGAGCGATACTTCCTTAGGCAATGTATCCTCCGGAGGATCAGTTCCCGCCCGTCCCGACATCCTGGCTGCAATAGGATTCGTCCGGGAAAGGATCGGAGATCATGAAGGTGCGCTGAATCTTTATGAAGAAGCCAAATCTGCCATTTGCTCTACGGGTAGGCGACGGCTCTGGATCGACCATGCCATAGAACGGGTGAGGAAAAGGCTATCGGGCCACGAGGGCCTGGAGGAAGATAAGGAAGGCCAGAACGAGTCTCGACGTCAGCATGTGCAGGCTCAGCTCAGGATTTCATATTTCCTGGATCCAAACCTCGGCCCTGACGCACTTCGGTTGGTATGCGAACACATGAACCGGCTTATGGCGCGAGGTCACAAGGTCTATGCAATTGCACGTGTGGACAAGCTGGATGGGCTCTTGGCAGAGATCATTCGGGTGCCGGCGAGAGAAGAACTCTATGAAAGGACGCCTGATTCTGATATAGTCGTGGCGACATCATGGAGGACCGCATTCGATGCGGCGCGGGTCCACGGGGCCGTGCCTTTCTATTTTGTACTGCCTTCACCTGGCTTTGAACCAAATGGGAACCCAGGGGCCGGAGGCGGGGCGGGAAGCATGACAGGAAGCGCGGCAGAAAGCGCCGACCAGTCATCAAAGAACCTTGAAGCCTCATTCAGGCTTCCCCTAAAGCTCATTGCCTCCAGCGACCACGTGCGCGACGTTCTAAAGACAAGATATAACCGGAGGGCTGAAGTGGTCCCTTATGGGGTGGACTCTAATGTGGAGCCCGGTGCCGAAGGTCGGACGGGCGGACCTCTCGCCATGGTTCCGGACCCCGGCATTCAGGAAGCCGATAAGATCCAAACTGTGAAAGACCGTCCCACCAGACTCCTGGTGGTAGGTTCCGATAAAGACGAGTGGACTGAAAGTATCTATGCCGCACTGAGGCTCGTCATCGAGCGGCGGCAGGATAAAGTGGAAGTCGTCCGGATTTCCCCATCCCGGCGGCTGGACTTTTCTTTCCACGTGACAAAATGGGTGGAGAACCCAGACAGCAGCCAGCTCGCCAACGTCTTTTCTGAATGTGATATTCTCCTTACAGGTTCTCTGGAGGGCATTTCCTCTCAGGCTGCGGTGACAGCCATGGCATATGGTCTTCCTATTATCCTATGTGCAGGCGAGGAAAAGCTCACTTCTCACACAGATAGCGTCGAGGGAATCCGCGTTGACGTCCCTCCGTTTAAGGATAACGCACCGGAAGGACATGCCGTACCGGCTCCTTACTTGATGGCACCATTGAATGATGCGGAAGCAATAGTCAGAGCTATCGAAACCCTGATCGATGATGAGGAGCTCCGGAGAGAAATCGGGTCAAAAGGTCGAGAGTTCGCAAAGGTGTATACCTGGGAGCGGGTTATTGACCAGCTTGAAGGGCTCTTCCGCGCTTCGACAACCGACGTCCAACTAGCTTATCCCTCAGCAGCAGCTCTCGGAGTTTTCCCTGCTGGAGGGGCGGGTGCAAGTGGCGGCCGGCCTCGGCGCCGTCCCACCCTCAGTCTTTGTATGATCGTCAAGAACGAGGAGCGCTTCCTCGCCCGCTGCCTCGACAGCGTCAAGGACGTCGTAGACGAAATGATCATCGTGGACACAGGCTCCACCGACCGCACCGTCGAGATCGCCAAAAGCTACGGAGCCAAAGTCTATTTCCATGAGTGGAAAAACGACTTCGCCGAAGCGCGCAACGCGTCGCTGGAGAAGGCGACGGGGGATTGGATATTGGTGATGGATGCGGATGAGGTACTTGCCCCCGGCATGTATACCGTAATTCATCGTTTAATTGATACAGGAATACGTGCCATCTATTGCGCAAGGATTTCAAATCGGAAAAGCATTGAGGATGACCAGTCCCTCTTCGATCACTTTATGAATAGACTATTCCCTTCAGACCCAGACATCAGATTTGTCGGTTCGGTACATGAGAGAATTATCTCCCTTTCAAACGAACCCCTGCCCGTCCGTAGCATCCTTGACTTTGTGATCTTCCATATAGGATATCAAAGGGAAATTCTGGCAGGCCGAAGAAAACATGCTCGTAACTTGGCAATCCTCGAGCAATGTGTCCGCAATAACCCGTCAGACCCATATTACCATTATTCTCTTGGAGGAACATACCATGCCATCGGCAAGGTAAACCTAGCTATCGATGAGCTCTCAGAAGCCTATAGGTTGTGTAAGGAACGCCCAGATGACGGAATGTCAAAGGCAATAGCCGTTTCCAGCCTATGCGTTCTTAGTAGAATCGTCTACTCATTTGGAGGTCGGGATCTAGCAGAGCACTATCTTCGTGAAGCACTTGACATAAGTCCTACTAATACAGATGTACTCTACTCCCTTGCGGAAATCGCCAGGATGAAGACCGAATGGAATACGGCGAAAGACCTCTATATCAAAGCGATAAACCATGGGAACAGCCAATTTTGGGGTCTAACACACGATCCAGCAACTGCCGCGTGGAAGGCCTGGCTCGGTCTAGGAGTGTGCCAAACGGCCTTAGGCGATTTCGAACATGCGCATCAATCATTTGAGAGGGCAGCCAGCCTCTGCCCCAGTCCCGCTGAATTACTGGGTCCGCTGGTGCATGTGAGGAATCATCTAGCCTCTCTTCATGATGACATACTATCCAGATCATTAAAATCATGGGTGGACGAATTCATTGACCACACTGCTAGGTCAGCCTCCTGGAGCCTTGACGCCGCGTATGGTGGAGGCAAATCGTATCTACAAGAAGATGACAGTACCAATAGACACCAGGACGACCTGGGCAGACTTGACGCATACCTTAAGGCATACAGAGCTGGTAAGCTTACCCGTGCAAATGAGTTTCACACCCTTGCGGTCTTACTTGAGGAAGCCGGACTCCTCACCGATGCCTTCAGAGTTTACCGAGATGCCCTGAGACTGGAGCCCACAAATCAGATGATAGTAGATGCTTTATTGAGGTTAGTTGGCAAAATGCGAAGAGGCCTTTCCCCATAGACAATGGTTCATCGCGGATTTGTGTAAGGCTGGCTACATAAAAACAGGTCAATCCTCTTGAATGCCGATGTATGAACATTTACTCTGGTCTATGCATATTATTCTTACATTGCTTAGTTTTCTACGGTATAGCTAATTCCTGTCGCCAAAATCATGAATGTCCTGATTCAATTTCGTAATAATCCGCGGTGAACCTAGATAATTTGAGGGAGGCAGGAATCTCTACGCCTCCCCTGTTTCCTATTTAGCTGAGCTGAATATAACTTACCGGAACAGACTGAGAACTGCCTGAGGAGCCACATTAGCCTGCGCCAGCATTGCCGTAGCAGTTTGCTGCAGTATGGACAGCTTCATCGCCTCGAGCTGTTCAGATGCCATATCAGCATTCATGATACGGCTGTATGCTGCTTCTGTATTGGCCTTTGCGATTGTCAGATTCTCTTCTTTTGAGGTAAGCCGTGAGACGAGGGCACCGATTTCTGTCATACTCTGGGATACAATAGCTATGGCATTATCGATTTCCCCGAGGTATATTTGTGCCTTATCATATGAACTAACGTGGGACGAATAATTGATACTTGCCGTTGCATTCAGGTCCGCTGTTACACCCGTGGTAACAAGGTTCAATTGCACGCCAAGCCCCGTATCCCATAAGCCGCCGCTGATACTCGCTGCCGATATACTAGCTAGTTCTGTTGTGTCTTTCTTGAGCGAAACGGTCCCAGTGATATTCCCGCTGCTGTCATACTTAACATCTAGTGTATAATCCCCATATGCCAGTTCGTCCATGCCCGTTCCAGGGGCCGTTGCTAAAACAGATGTCAAGATGTCATTCCCGTCGCCCGTTTCGGTAGCGTAACTGCTGAGGGCATTCAGGCCCACAGTTGTGTGGTCATTTGCCAGAACGAACTCTGTCTTTTG
The DNA here is from genome assembly GCA_013178415.1 of Bacillota bacterium. Taxonomy (NCBI): domain Bacteria; kingdom Bacillati; phylum Bacillota; species Bacillota bacterium. The sequence goes on from JABLXA010000003.1 coordinate 21,080, forward strand.
ATCTACTTCGGGGCCAGTCTGGAATTTCATAGGATTTGTCTTGGTCAATTTGCCAAGTAGAAGATCTTGCTTATTCCACTGCGTCTCCCTAGCTATGGTATCTACCTCTTCGAGCAGTGACTTTATTTGCGCGGCTATTGCCTCTCTCTCACTCGCTCCCAAAGTGTCATTAGCCGCTTGTGCTACCTTATCACGGACAGCGAGAAGAATATCGTTGATCTTCGATAGTCCACCTTCCGCCACGGCCAAGAGATTCTTCGCGTCCCCAATATTATCAAGTGCTACCCCTAGTCCTCTCGTCCTCGCATTGAACTTAATCCCGATTGTCAACCCCGCCGGATCATCCGACGCCTGGTTGATCCTCTTACCAGTCGACAGTCGGAGCTGGTGGATGCCGAGTTTGGTGTTGATGTCTTTCAGGGCGTTCAAGGCGTTGAGTCCTGCTATGTTACTAGCGATTCTTGTAAGATCGCTTTGTGCCATTTTGACCTACCTCCCTATACTTTTTGTCGCCGGGCCGTGCAATTCTGAATTCGGCGTTTCTTCGCCCGGCGTAATCTTTTTCGCTCTGGGATCCCGCACTGCTTCCGCGATCGTGCGCTCTTCCAGGATCGCATTTCCTCTGAAAGCTTAGGGGCCTCTACGATCCTGTGCTCTCTGGAAATCCTGTATTTCCACAATTCTGAGATCATATAACGTTTACTTGGCAGCGGGTCCTGGGTTCCGGTATTGGCCGAAGGACTGCGGGACCCGGATGCGCAGTCCTTGGTAATTCTTCATTTTTCAGGGGCTGACCTTTAGGTCAAGACTCTCTTAGCTTACCGGATGCCTTTTCACCTCCCTGCGTTAGACACATTGAACGTTGTCTGGCTGCTGCGAGCGAGGGATGGAATCATCCAACCATCGCAGCGCTAAATCTCTCGAAATCTTACGTCCACTATGTTTATCGGTATGTCGGGGAAGGACTTTAGGGGAGTGATCACAAAACCGAATTTACCGAATGCCGTCGAGGGTGAGAATCAGACTGATCCTGCGGTTGTGCATATAGATTGCCGAATCAGAACTGAAAGATAACCCAGCTATGTCACCACGCGGTTGCCAGGCGCACCGCACACTGTTAGCTCATATTTCTAGATTCGAGCTTGATCATCTATAACATGAAAGGACTAGTTAGGTATCGCGGAGCGAAGGAAGCGCTCAAGATAGCCGGAGAACCATCCGTGCTAATTTGGTTCACTCTACTCCGCATCATCCGCATCACGCATCATCCGCACTATTGCATTATTTACCCTAATGTATGATTTGCTCTGCAATGTATGAGTCATATGATCCGCTCTACTCCGCCTCCTCCGCCCTGCACACAAAAGAGCCGTCTTTCGTCGGATATGCGGAGAAGAACCTCCTGCCGCATTTGGGGCAGGTGAGGGGTTCGACTGAATTCGTGGCCAGGTTGTAGAAGACTTCCTGTGTATAGACCGAATCTTTATGCTGCACTTCGAGAATGGCCTTGACCTTCGGCATCACCTGGATTGTCACGCTATCAAGACGCGCCTCAGCCGTCATCTTATACTTTCCGATGACATCCGATATTCGCCGTTGTCGATCCAATTGGGTTGCCTGTATCTTGGCCTCTATCCGCGACTTTTTCTCAGGATCGCCGGCCGTCTCTGCCCTGGCCTTAAGATCCTCCAGAGTCTTTTCATAGAATCCCAGCACCTTCACAAGTTCTCTCTGGCAAAAGCCGCTTACCTCTACCTGATATGTGGCCAGCCTGGCCCTGGACATCTCCTGGAGGCGGGCCAGCGCGGCGTCAAGAACCTCTTTATAGGGGCGCCTCTCTGCCAAAGGGATTCCCGGGTAAGGTGCCCTATTAGCACTGCCTGCCCTATTGGCACTATCTGCTCCATTGGCCCTGTCGGCCGTGCTAGTCGCGCCATCGGAAGAAACAGGATTTCTCGCGCGCCCGGATGCGTCTCGGACATAAGGCGCCTCACCACCGTCACCGCCTTTGTGCGCTACTTGAGCCATAGGACGTGACCCCGCGCTTCCAGACAGCATGTCCAGGTCATCGCTCCAGAACACCGTCCTGGATTCATCGAGGAGATCAGTGTCATCCGCAAGGGTGCTGGCATCAATGGCAATAGCTATAGAATCGCTGAATTTCTCGTCCGAGATATATGACACTATGAATCGGAACACCACCCTTTCATACGCCTGGATGGTGGTTGTCTTGAGCGTGGGCCGTCTGCAGCGATTGAAACCGACCTTACTCTCGATCCTGCCCATGAGGTTTTGGGGAACCCTGATAGCTGAAACCATGGCAGACTCCCTTATCACACGCCCGACTTCGCTCCCGAGCGAAATGAACTTGTCAAGCGCAGGGCTGCCGAAGGTCACAAACTCGGCCCCAGGAGTCTCTTTCGCCACATCATAGTCGAAGGCGAGGGTCGCGAATTCCGGAAGAGAAAACCTGGCTGCAATATCCCCGGGCAGGGCCACATTAACGAGGGCATAGCTCGGGACCTCGACGATCCCTCCCGTGATTGTCACAAGGTCAAGAATAAATCTCTGGAGGTCGCCACGGCGCTCTTGGTCCTGCGGTCGTCCACTCTCCACTCCACCAGTCGCAAATTGCCTGCCCTCCGCAACACAGGAATCCGCCCTGCGATCGTTGTTTTCCGCATGATTGTTGTTTCCCACATGATCGCTATCTCCCGCCTGACCATTATTTCTATTCCCCGCGCGACCGTTATTCCCCGCGCGACCGTTATTCCCCGCGCGCCCTCGATGCTCAACCTGCTCCGTATTCCTCTTTCCACCTCTGTCCCTATTTCCGCTTCTATCCTCAGCGCGCGGTTTCTCGGCGGTCTTGGCATCCGCTTGTCCTGTCGATCGCGCTAGGTTGGACCTCACCATTTACGATCCCCTCTCCCAAATAAGACAGATCCATTCGCACTTTACTTTCTCGAGTCAGACTGGTTCATTCGCGTTTTCCTCTCCCGCATCAAACACAGATTCATTCGGACATTCCGCTCCCAAACCAGACAAGTCTATTTGCGCCTTCCTATCCCGAATCAGACTGGCCCATTCGCGCTTTCCCCTCCCGAATCAAACGCGGCTATCCGCTCACGGCCTTCCCTTCCGCTTTCGACTCCTGCTCCGCTGAACTCAATTCAGAACCAAATATCTTGTCATCATATTCCTTCGTCTGTTCATACCGGGCCTTAGCCTGAGCCAATTTCTCCCCAAGGGAATCGAATCCCTGTCGAAGTTCTTCCTCAGTCTTGGCGCCCGCCCAGAGGTCCATGATAGTATCCTCAAAGTCCTCTTCTTCCTCCACATTGCCCAGGATCATGTCCAGTTCGCCTATCACCAGCTCGAACATGTTGATCTTCGCATCAAGAATGTCGAGTATATGCGCCTCAAGGGTCTCGGCGGCTGACAGGTTGAAAACAAAGACATCATTCTCCTGGCCGATTCTATGAATTCGGCCAATCCGCTGCTCTATCTTCATGGGGTTCCATGGGAGGTCGAAATTCGCCATGACATGACAGAATTGAAGGTTCCGCCCTTCCCCGCCTGACTCAGTTGAAAGAAGCACCTGCTTATCCCCTCTGAAGGCCTCGACAGCTCGTTCCTTATCTAGGCGCGGCATTTCCCCTGAAAAAGTTGCAAACTGTATCCCCGACTTTTTCAGAAATTGAGCGAGGAATTCCAGTGTAGCAGTATAGCCAGTAAAGACCAGGACCTTTTCTCCGGTATTCTGAAGGAGTTTCAGGAGAGCCTGGGCCTTCGCCGAGTCTTCAATAGCCTCCCCTATATCGATAAGAAACCTTAGATCTTTCCTGGCGCCGTTGAAATTCCCCGAATCAAGCATCTTGCGGAGGGTCGGCACCGCGGCGAAGGCGCTAGAGCCAGCTTCTTTCTGGAGTGTTTTCAAGGTGAACCTGTTAACCGCTTTCCCATTAGCCCGCCCATCAAGCCCTGCGCCATATTGTGCCCTGACGAATTCACTCACCTTTGAATAGAATTCCGCCTCTTGTGGACTGAGCGCGACTCGCACGGTTTCCGCCCTTCTCCTGGGAAGCTGAATGCCGCATGTTTCGCGGCGGTTCCGCACCATAACCTCCTTCATTAGCCCACGCAATTCTGAGACATTCCTCGGCTTGAGCTTGTCCCCCCTGGTGATGAACCTCCGGGAGAAATCAGATGCCGTCTCAAGCTGGCCTGGGCGGAGAAGGGTTATGAGGTTGAAAAGTTCATGAAGATCATTCTGCACTGGAGTCGCGGTGAGAAGGAGAATGTATTTCTTTTTGAGTCCATTTACGAGCTTCCAGTTGAGGGTATTCTTGTTGCGGCACCGGTGCGCCTCATCGACGATCACAAGATCGAATGGTGCAGATTGAACCAGTCTGCTATGTGGTTCGCGCTTCGCAGTGTCGATAGACGCGATGATCCTGTCCACCTCGAGCCAGGGATTCTTGCGCGCAAGAAAAGATGGATCATCGGATGTGACAAAATCTATGTTGAATTTGGACCGCATTTCATCCATCCACTGAGACATGAGTGGCGGCGGGCATAAAATCAATACTCGCTTGGCGAGTCCCCTGAGAATATATTCCATCATCACGAGGCCGGCTTCAATTGTCTTGCCAAGTCCCACCTCATCAGCGAGGATAGCGCGACCGCGCATTCTCCGGAGCACTTCTTTCACTGCGCCGACCTGATATGTGAATGGCAGGATATTTCGAACAACATCGAGCGATATCAGCCTGTCAAAACCCGGACTCGTAGAAAGAACAAGGGCCTTTCTGTGGACTTCCGCGCTTTCGCGGCTGTCGAATTGCCCCGCCTGGAGCCTCTTGAGCATCCCTTCTATAGACTCCTGGTCCACAGGGATTATGATATCCCCCGGCACGGAGAAAAGCTGGGCCTTGATAATATCTCGGGCCATTTTTTCGAAATCGATGACCTTCTGGCGATCAGATTCGACACTGATAGCCTTCTCGCGGCCGGATTCACCACCACCGGCAGCTTTCCGGTCATCGGACTCACCGGCAATACCCTTCCGCTGGTGAGACCCGCCAGTGGCATCGACTTCAGCGCGCTGCTTACTATAGTCAATTCTTTTGTTGGGGTCAGAGCTTTTGCCAGCGCCAGTAGCCCTGGGTCCGGAAAGACCTTTGTCACTAGCGATATTCCCTCGGACCCCTTTCCTTGCCCTGCTCTCAAGTAACTTTGCAATGCTCATGCGTCCCGCCGCTATTTGCTGCTTTATCAGAAACGCGTCAACAAGACTAATATCTATTCCTTCAATATCAGCGATCTCAGCGGCAGTAACGAACATATAGACTCTCTTAACATTATTTGTTTTTCCAATATATAGATATGGATTTTCATCTTTGAGGTTGTCCCCCATAATCTCGACAAAGAACTCCCATAGGCCGGGCGCGAAGATAACACTATGCCTGCGGTGGAATTCAGCGGTAATGGATATGTTATGGGTTAGACCGCCCAAAGTAAGAAATTCCACATCCCGCTTATGTGGAAGGATCTCCTTGACATCCTTGTCCACATGCAGCATATCGCGCGCTAACAATGTGACATCCAGGCGGATCTTTATCAAATCATATGGATGCACATGGACCTCAAGCAAGCAGCTATCACCTCCTGATCATTATAGCATACCCCCAGGACTGCCTATGCCATTCTCAACGTAAACCAAAATTCCGTCCCATGCCCTGCTTCGCTTGAGGCGCCAACCTCACCTCCATGAGATTCGATGATCCTTTTCACGATAGAAAGGCCAATACCAGTCCCGACTCCCTCTTCGCGGCTCCTGGCTTTATTCACCTTGTAAAACCTGTCCCAGATATATGGAAGGTCCTCGCGTGGAATTCCCCGACCAGTGTCCGTTACGCTCACGCGGACGAATCCGCGCGCTGATTCACTCCCCTCAGCAATTCTTGCTGACAATGTTATGCTTCCACCCCGTGGAGTAGCGTGAATCGCGTTATTGATCAAGTTAGACAGAACCTGCTCTATCCTGTCGCCGTCAGCCATCACGGGAGGCAGATCCGGGGGCACATCATCGACCATGGAGATGCCAGATTCAGAGACCTTGAGCGCCAGCTTTTCCAGAACACTTTCAACCACTTCTTTAATATTGAGCGGGCTGAATTCCATCTTTGCCTTTCCCGCCTCGATACGCGATAGGTCAAGCAAATCCTCGAGGAGCCGGTCTGTACGGATCGATTCATCCCGAATGAGTCTAAGATATTTCTGCCGCTGTTCGTCGCTTTGAACCGTACCATCGGTGAGCGCCTGAGCAAAGCCGCGTATGGCAGTGAGCGGCGCCCTTAATTCATGTGAGACATTTGCGATGAATTCACGACGATTTTCTTCGATGCGGCCGAGTTCCTCCGCCATGTGATTGAATGAATGGGCGAGCTCGCGAATTTCGTCGCCCACAGGATTTGATGGATTTCCTATATAGGGTAATTCCTCCCGGCTCGCGAAATCGCCTCGAGCCATTCGCACCGCGATTTTACTCATCTGGCGAATAGGCCGGGAGACATGGCGGGAGATGGAATAGCCCAACCCCAGGGCGACGATTAGAGCCAGCAGGCCCGCATAGGCAATAAATCGCATGAGTTGGTTCGAGGTGGCGATTATGCCGGTAACCGGTGAATGAAGGATCAGGGCGCCCACCACTTCACCATCGCGTTTGATTGGAATGCCCACTGAAATCACTTGACGCGTGATTGGCGGGGACGGGGACGGCGCCACCCCGTCTGGTGGGCCCATGCGGCCCGGGCCGGGAACAGGAGGCCCCATGCGATGTGGTCCAGGACTGGGGCCGGGGCCACGACCATACGGGCCCATGCGGCCCTCCTCGGGGAGCGGCAGCTGAGCGCGCCGCACGACAGTCTCGCCGGCCAAGATGCGTTCCACCTCATCGGAACTCAGCCTCATCCCGCGAAATCTCCCCCTGCCAGGGCGAGATGTGGCCACAACTAATCCGGTCCTATCCACAATCCAGGCCCGCGCATTCACAAAGGTATCAAGGGCATCCAGTATCCGCAGTGTGGTGGCTTCACTTTCCCTGCCCTCAAGGAAATCGCTTGCGATATTGGCAATCTCCTGTCCCTTAGTTACGAGCTCACGTTCCTTAGAAGTGATGAAATAGCCTTGAATAAGGCGAGAAAGGGTTATAGCGGGAATACTCAATGCAACGACGATGACTACGATATATGTGATAAGAAGCCTTGCGAAAAAACTCTTAGGCAATTAGCTCACCTCATATGTGACAGAAGGCCCCCGGGTGATTTGCTCGCTCTCGGGGTGGTCCCTCATGCCGCCATGGCAGCACCATCATGGGGATGAAAATTCCCCGAAGTGGCCACCGCTATCTTCTGGGTCGACGCCCATGCTGCTGCTGCGGCACCATCAGAGTAATGAAAACCGCGGCGCGCATGTTCAGGGTAGTATCGCAGGGGACCCCCGGATAATCGGCTCGCCCCCGCGGACCAATGGCCATCCGATATGCGCCTCCTCGCCAGGTCTACTCCAACAACTCAAACTTATATCCCACACCCCAGACAGTCTTTATCCGCCAGGGGCGCTGCTCACCCGGTTTCGGCGCCAGCTTTTCCCTGATCCTCTTTATATGAACATCCACGGTGCGGTCATCCCCATAAAAATCTTGGCCCCACACATGCTGGATCAGCTGTTCTCTGGTAAAAGCTTTCCCAGGATTGCCGGCAAGAACCCATAACAACTCGATCTCTTTTCTGGTGAAAGGAACTACCTCGCCTTCAACCCTCACTTCGTATTCAGAAAGACTCACAGAAAGGGATGGGTAATTGATGACCTTATCATCGGGGCGGGTCTGCGCGGAAGGCCAGTCAGACTGGCGCGCTCGCCTCAAAACAGCCTTGACCCTCGCGACAAGTTCAATTGGGTTGAAAGGCTTGGCCACATAATCATCAGCGCCCAATTCGAGCCCCAGGATCTTGTCATGATCCTCGGACTTTGCCGTGAGCATGATTATCGGAAGCCCAGGTTCATCTTCCCTGAGACGCTTCAATACCTGCCACCCATCAAGATCCGGCAACATCACATCGAGTATGACAAGCACCGGAACCTGATCTCGCGCTTTCTGAATAGCCTCTTGGCCATTCTTAGCACTCGTGGTGGAAAGCCCCTCCTTTTCCAGATAGAGTCTGAGGAGCTCCAGCACATTTTCATCATCATCAACCAGCAAAATCTGCGGAATTCCCGCCTCTCGCGGGGTTCCTACATCGATCGTATTCACTATTCTGACCGCACCCCATTTACAGGAGGAATTGAATGCTCACCGCCGCTGCTATGCACGCATCGATCTCTATACCTAAATTGGCACAGCCTATGCCAACATCTAATTTGATAGTATCGCACCAGAAAGATTCTGACAAGCACGCATGAGGAGAAGGGTGTATAAGCTCTTTGTTACCTTGAAGATGAATTTATTGGTAACGTATTTGCTCGCGCCATGCCAGTGACCTGGTGAGACAAGGCTGTCATAGGAGGCCTTGAATTTGAGGGAATAAGGAAGGCTATGGATATGGCGCAGCTGTGGACTTATGGATAATGCCTTGGGGTTATCCACAGGGTCCCCAGCTGATTGGACAACACTTCGCGTTGACCACATATCCACAGCGCCGACGACGCCGGTCTGATTTATTGAGAGACAGAGCAAAGGCGAGATCGAAAGAGCTAGTTTTGAGACATTAAGATAGGTGACGAATATGGCGTCACCGCTGAACGCAGACTGGCGAATGGCGAAACCATCGCCGGCCCTGCCCTCATCCTGGCCAGAATATCGCCAGCTTTGCCTTCAGCCTGGCCAGAATATCGCCAGCTTTGCCTTCAGCCTGATCGAAATATCGTCACCTTGACCCAATATATACCATAAAGTGTATTATACTGGATAATTATATCCTTGAATTTTCCAATTTGGACATGAGGTGGCGAAGATTTCGCCATCCGGGAACGAAGACTGGCGGCATTGCCGCCACTTCTCAACGAAACCTGACGAAATTTCAGCCACCTGTAGATAACGCAGACCCAGGATCTCCCAAAATCGACTTGACCTGACGACCATTTCGCCATTTCTGAGAGGAGATTGCCGGAATTCTCGCCATCTTCACACAGGACCTGCCTAAAAACACGTCACCCCCGATTTGAGGTGGCGAGGAATTAGCCATGTCTGTCCAGAAAGTGATGGGATTTTCGCCAGCCCATACTTTTGGATAGACCCCCGTACCACCGCGGTAGCGCCATCGGAAAGGTGAAACCCCCCAAGGCGGGCGCCGCTGTCTTTTGGCTAGTCGTCCATGACGCCGGGGCGGCGCCAACGAGGGATGAAAATGGTAGCCGTCTATTCCCAGGGCAGTTTTCCGTTGGACATCCACGATATCAAAACTCATGGAAGGCACCGGGGACCTCTCAAATCCGCCGGAGACCCCAAGGGTACGCCAATGCTCGCTAATCCGATGCAGAATGCCTCATCTGACGCTAATCAAGCGGTCCCGGGCCGCCCGCCTGCAAGGCGCATAGATAAAGGCTTCATCTTACATCTTTCCTTTAAACTCCCTGTAAGATTCATCCTTCTTTCTTCTTTTCTTCAAGCTTTCTTCATAATCTCCTGATACAATGAAATTGGCGCGAGACACACTATGGCTGATTGGTGTGGCCAAGTGAACGCGCAAAGCATTTCAAGAAAGGAGTCAGGTATCAATGAAGAGACTCATAGGTATTGGGCTAGCTCTGGTACTTATTGCCGGAACAGTCGGCATCGCAGCAGCGGCGGGAGGGCCGGGTTATGGCGGGCGAGGCGGCTTTGGCGCCGGAATCGGCGGCCAGCTCGGAGCCGGAATTAGCGCCGGAATCTGCAGGATGGCTTCGTATCTGGGGCTTTCTGACGAGCAACAGCAAAAGCTCCTCCAGCTCCGCCAGGATTTCATCAACAGGACCCAGGCTCTCAGGTTTGAGCTTCAGCGGAAGATGCTCGAGCTTCGCCAGTTGTGGGCAAAACAGCCTCTAGATCAGCAAGCGATCGCTAACAAGACTGCAGAGGTCACCTCGCTAAAAGTAAAGCTGGCTGAGGAAGCGCAATCACAGGCAGCGGCAGTGAGAAACGTCCTGACGCCTGAGCAGCAGAAGAAGCTGGACGAGGCGCAGGCTAACGCCCAGCAGTATGGGCCTGGATTCCGCGGCAGGGGTGGCAGAGGAGTCGGTCGCGGCATGATGGGCGGCGGAATGAGGGGCACAGGAATGGGCCTCGGACCCTGCGGAGCCTATGCCACAGGGAATGCGCAATAGCAAAATCCGTAGATCCTTATATATCCTGCATTGATACTGCGTAGATCAGATCTGTAAATCAGCTCTAACGAATATTCAAAAAGGGGGGGCAATTCTAAACCCCCCTTCCAATATAATTCCCCAGCCAAACCGGCATCGGCGACAGGCGGCGATATTATTTGGCATACTTGAAGCTTGATCAGAGCCCGCAGTCTCGATATTATGTTGAGCTGTCTGGTGACGGCGAGAAAACGCCCAGCAAAGGATATTGGATAATGGCCGTAAACCGACTCAACCCTTCGCCATCTGTCTCATCGAACCTATCTTGATATGGGCTGTCTATATCCAGAACTCCTACTAGCTTCCCTTCTGAGATGATAGGAATCACAATTTCAGAACGGGACCGTGGATCGCATGCGATGTGCCCCGGGAATTTGTGAACATCGGGGACGATATAGACCTTCCGATCTCTAGCCGCAGCTCCGCAGACTCCTTTCCCCAGTGGAATTCTAGTGCAGGCAGGCCTACCCTGAAACGGTCCCAATACCAGCTCTATCCCCCTGCATTCGTCCGATTTAATCCTACCATATTTACCTTGATCCTCAGTGCTAACCGCAAGGTAAAACCCGGTCCAGTTTATCCTGGGAAGAACTGCATAAAGAAGTGCCGATAGATTGGCCATATTGGCTAGCCAGCTTGTTTCCCCATCTATGAGGGCTCTTGCGACCTTAATGAGCTCCTCATAGAAACCCCTCTTGTTTTCCGAATATAGCGCTGTCAGACCGGCAAAAGCTAGATCTCGATCCACCTGAACATCTCTCTCCTAATAGACCCCGCACCGGAGGCATACATTACCTACCGATAGCCGGGCGCGCCCTTCTAACCCGAAAATACCGGGATGGCAGCCCAGGAATTTTCATCCTTCTGATGGTATCGCTGCAGCGGCATAGAGGGCTACTTCGAAAATAGCTGAGCGCCATTTTCATTTTTCGTTGGTACCGCCCCGGCGGCATGGAGGGCTACCCCGAAAACTAGCGCCCCACGTCATCCCTACTCTAATAGCCAGACTCACGCGCCATTCTATGCCGGTAACCGGAGCTATATGCCATGCCCGGTAATCGGAGCCATATGCTATGTAACGCCGGCAATTTGACCCATATGCCATCCTATGCCGATAGCCGGAAAATCGGCTTGAGTCCCTTCGCCTTTTCCCTCAGAAATTCAACTTCCACCTCACTAAGTGGTTTGAATTTCTCCCCTACATCAAGGGCAAGCCTGAATAGGCCCATATCTCCGGGGGGAATAGCCAGGGTCACAGGCTGGGATAGGGTAAACCGCAAAGCTAACGCCGCAAGAGCCGGATCAGTAACGGGCTCATACCAGCATTTTTCGCGAACACGCGGGTGTCCCTCAGGTATGAGCGTTTTCGCTAAAGCTTTGATGGCGGGCCGCCCCATATTCTTGGCCTGAGCGCGTTCCAATACCTGAGGCCCGAAGTTGGCGTTGAAATAGTTCACCCAATTTATTGGAAAGAGAACTGAATCAAAGTCGAACGCATCAATCAGTTTCAGCGCGATCTCAGCTGAATGCGCTGAAAACCCCAGGAATCTCACCAGGCCTTTCTCTCGCGCCTCGATGAACGCCTCAATCGCACCGCCCGGGCCCATGGCGGTTTCAAAATCCTGTTCGGTGGTCATTCCGTGAAGCTGATAAAGATCAAAATGGTCTGTCTTGAGTTTCCGCAGAGATTCATGAAGCTGGGCTTCCGCCCCCTTCTTCGTTCTCTCGCCCGTCTTGCAGGCAAGGAATATCTGATCCCTCTTATGCTCTATCGCGGGCCCTAGCCGGTCCTCAGCATCTCCATAGGATGGAGCAACATCAAAGTAGTTGATGCCACGATCAATGGCCTCAGCTACAATATTGTTCGCCTCATTCTGCTCGAGATTCATGACTACTATGCCGCCAAAGCCAATAATGGAAACACTCTCACCCGTCCTGCCGAAAATTCTTCTTTCCACCTTGTCTCCCTCCCATAGTTCAAGAATTGGGATCTCATTACATGGAGTAATCAAGCCCAAAGCCCGATAACCATACTCGCCCCCGACCGCCGGACGCATCGCAATACGACGCATGATTTGGATTCGAGCTTGTTAATTTATTATTGCACAACATTGGCTTCAACGCCATACAAATGGATAATCTCTTTTGTCATATCTCGCCCTTCAAGGCGTTGAACCTATGGCGAGATTATCGGAGATTCTCCTCCCATCGCTTGTGATAATCATCATCCTACTTATCATATTATCCTTCGTGACGCCCGGCCTTACCCATCTGGAGAATCTACTTCCTACATCGGAAAGAGGGATCGGGCAGTTATAGCTGTAACCGTAATCATATTCGCGATCTTTGTGAGAAATGCAGTCGTCTTTGGGGTGACGGAAGGCCAGCGGCTTGATTTCCTTAACCTCGCCTCTATTCAGCAAGTACGTCTTGGCGACTTCTTTTCGAGAGAGCCTTCATTGGCCCATACCCCGGCACAGGATGGGATCTCGCCATAGATACTCCCATCTTCCGGAAACCTATACCGAGCCTCATGCATCGCCACTGAAACGAAAGCACTCAAAATGGCCACAACGAGCACCTCCCATCGTTATTACCTGAACTAGATCAGACCGGCGTTGTACGATCGGGGCAATTCGGGGGGTTTACAGAAAACGAAGTTTCAGTTAAAATATGAGTGTCCGACAGAATAAGAATGTGCCGAAGTGGCGGAACTGGCAGACGCACGCGACTCAAAATCGCGCGGAGTGACCCTCCATGGGGGTTCGATTCCCCCCTTCGGCACCAAATATGTACAAAGGCTTATTTGGTGCGGGTTTGAAGGATTCCAAGAGGGCACCTGCTAATCATTTGCTAATCAGTGTATATTGAGGATGTCGCCCATGACTTGGGCGGCTTCTCTTTGCATGGTAGGCGTCACATGCGAATACCGATCAAGCGTCATGCTGATGTTGGAATGGCCCAATCTTTCCTGTACGATTTTCGGGTGCATCCCGCGGGCAAGTAAGAGCGTGGCGCATGTATGACGCAGGTTATGGAAGCGGATCTTCTTGACTCCAGAAGCCTCTATTAGCTGGGCGAACTCCCTCTGCCCAAAGTTGTTCATCTGGAGGGGTTCCCCCGTCTCCTTAGCAAACACGAATCCAAGGTTACGGTACACTACACCTAGCTTGAGGCGCTGCTGATTCTGTTCAGCCTTATGGCGTGCCAGGAGCCTCGCTAGTGCTGGTGATATGGCAATCGCCCTGCCCCTGCCGGTCTTTGGCGTGCCCATTGTCGATACCGGCGTAAAATGACATTGATATATGCGGCATTTCCGATTGAAGGTGACGTGCCTGCGGTAGTTGAAAATCCAGCATCGATTCCTCTTTCCAGGCCATCTCGAAATCTTCACATTTACCATTGCTCATGGGTGATAACACTTGCTCAGCCCTTGATATGCTGTAACACTGCAGCAACCTCCGGACGCGACAGGTTCCTGGCCTCAATCAGCATATTTTGAACCCCCGGTTCAGGAAACAGAGAGAGTGCCATCTGTTTCCCGGATATCAGCGTGCGCCTTCCGAAGGCCTGACCCAGCACGCTTTCTGTAACACTGATGTCCTTCAGCCGGGAACTCAGGTAAGCCTGGCACTCCCCGGCGTCATTGGCACTCCTGGGTATGAAGAAACCATATGGCGGATGCGATGCGATCGGATAACCTTGGCGCCTTAGTTTCGCGATGGTGGCCCGCACCTCGCGCTCGCTTATACCTGTCAGCCCGGCGAGCTGACGGGCGGTCAGGACCTCACCTGGATTTTTGAAATCTTTCAAAAATCTCCATATTTTCTTTTGATAAGCAATCATAACGTTTTGTTTCCTCTCATCATCACGCCGATTCGTGGACACTATAGTAGAGGGGTGTACCATATGAATGCTAAAACCACAAGTTGGATTACCATCGGCCTTGGGGCCGTTGTTTCAGCTATCGGTCAAGCTATGAGACCCAGCGAATTCGGAGCCGGAGTGCTGGGTTTCGGGCTTGCCCATGTTGTCCTGGGCGCCCTTGATATGCTGAGGCCGACGGTACGGCAACAATCCTGAATCTCATGTACCTACTCCATCTAGGCTGCCGGCGAACAACCGGCAGCTGCCCGTTTGCTCGAGTTCTTTGGCTAAATCATCATGCGGGACGCTATAATCGCAAATGATCTCCAGAACCTCCAGGAACGCCGCTCTCCAATCCTGTGTCATGCCCTTCTTTCGGATCAAGCGCCCAGGAGATTGGCTGCTTCTGCTCTTTCCTCCAGGGACATGCCAAGGGATTTGTAAAATTTCGCTACGGCTACGTTGTAATCAAACATCGCCTGGAGATAGGCTGTTTCTGCCTGGTAGACCCCTCTCTGGGCGTCTGCAAGATCCATCGCTGTTATAACGCCAGCATCATAGCGCGCCTTGGCAATACGAAGGCTCTCCCTAGCTTTCTCCAGGGACTTCTCTTGCAGTGGAACCTGCCTTTCAGCATCCTTGAGACTTTCGAAGTTTTGTCTAATCTCGAGGATAATATTCGCCTTCACATTCTCTAGATCCACCTGCGCAGATTCCAGACCGATTCTGGACTTCTCGAGGACAAGAGGCGGAGTGAAATCGTTATTGTATACCTCAATTTCCTTCTGCCTTTGAGTTATCGCATCTTCGGCCCTCTTGATCTCAAGTCTATGAGAGAGTCCATATTGGATGGCCTTATCTAGAGCTATTGGCATAGGTTTGTATGAAAATTGACTTGTGAGCTTTATCGGAATATCAAGTGCAAGTCCTAAGCCATTGTTGAATTTCATTTTGGCAAGCGCAAGATTCGCTTGAGCCTTACTTAGATCAGCCTCTGCGCTGGCAACCTCGGTCTCTGCCGAGATCACATCGATCTGAGCCACCATGCCCAACTTGAGCTTGCTCTGCGCAGTCTTGAGCTGGTCTTTTGCCCGATCCAGATTCTCTTGGGCAAGGGTCAGCGCCCGTTCGGCCTTTAGCACGTCATAATATGACTGTTCCACCTGCATGGCTATATCTGCTTTCGCGATTTCAAAATTTCTTTGAGCGACAAGCCATGCATTCTCTATCGACAAAGAAGTGAGGACTGAAGGCTTCAGGAGCTGGTCGGCCATGGATTGCTTGTAAGATATCTCTGCGTCTTTGAGTTCAAGGGAGGCGGACTTCATGCTGCCAGCCTGTTGGAGAGCGAGATTCACGGCATCCTGCAAGGTTAAAGTCTTCTCCTGTTGTCTAGGATTTTGCGGCTTGTCTTGGGCGAGACAAGGGGTCATGAATATGCTAAGGCTTATTGATACTAGAAAAAGAGCATAGATCAACTTGAAGTTACGTGGCACGCGAAACCATGATTTTGACATTATCTTAACACCTCCGGTTATAGGTCACTAGTTATTCATAACGCAATGCTGTTATTGGGCTAAGATGACTTGCGCGCCGAGCTGGGTAGATGCCGAAGAATAGCCCTACCCCTATAGAAACGCCCAATGCTATGGCTATAGAGGATAGAGATACTGTCGTCGTCCAACTAGAGAACCGCGCGATCAGCCTGGCTAGTCCCGCCCCGGCAAGAATCCCGACAATCCCCCCTACCCCGCTCAGCGTCGAGGATTCGATCATAAACTGGATGAGAATATCCCTGGGTCTGGCTCCGACGGCTTTTCGGAGGCCTATCTCCCGTGTTCGTTCGGCCACGGAAACAAGCATTATGTTCATTATGCCTATGCCGCCGACAAGCAGCGAAATGCCAGTTATGGCTCCCAAGAGCAAAGTGAATGTGCCGGTTACACTCTCAATGGTATTGAGAATATCCTGTTGATTTGTGATCGTAAATTTCTCTGGGTCTTTCAACTTACGAAGGAAAAATCTATAGAGCTGATCGTACACGATATTGGTGTTCCTGTTCGATGAAGCCTGAACAGTGATACTCTGCAAGTAGCGGTTTCCAATAAGCCGCGTCTGGGCGGTTGTGATTGGCACAAAGACCTGATCTCCGAGGTCCCTACCTCCCATAGTCTTGCTTTCCATCACTCCAATGACCCTGAAATTCACGTTTCCTATGCGGATGATATTGTTGAGTGCCGCCCCAACCGCCCCAAAGAGATCCTCGGCAGCTGTGCTCCCCAGGACAGCAACGCTTGTCACCTGATCCAGGTCATATTGAGAAAAGAATCGGCCGAGCTGAACATGGAAATTATGGGCATCGCAGTATTCGGGGGTCGTCCCGATCACCATAGTTGTAGTGCTGTTTTTGCCGTACCTTATGACTTTTCTAGTTGAAGATTCCGCCAGAATGGCTGTGGCGCCGAACAGCGTCTCCTGCTTCAGCTCCAGAAAATGCGAATAAGTCAGGATATTGAAACCGCCGCGGGCGCCAAAAGCCATACCTGGGAGGGCCCTCATACGGCCCGGCGTGACGGTCACAAGGTTCGATCCAAGGTTACCGATTTGTGATGTCACCTGAGTGCGGGCGCCTTCCCCGACTGATACCATGGCTACGACTGACGCCACGCCGATGATCACTCCAAGCATCGTAAGAAAGGATCGGAGTTTATTGCTATTTAAGCTTGATATGGCGGTCATGAAACTTTCCGCAAGGTTCACAGCACTGCCATCTCCTTGCCTGCACCCCTCGACGCCGCTTCAGAATCTATGACGCCTTGTCCGGTATTTTCATTTTTCTTATGTTCGAGCAAATACCTGGCCGCATCAAGGGGTGATTCTACGTATTCGTTCGATAATAGAAGACCATCTCTAAAGTGAAGTATTCTTCGCGCATGGAGGGCTATGTCTCGCTCATGGGTGACCAATATGATGGTTTTTCCCTGCCGGTTGAGGTCTTGAAATATCTGCATGATCTCCTCCCCCGAGCTTGTATCAAGGTTGCCCGTAGGCTCGTCAGCAAGAATTATTGACGGTTCATTGACCAGGGCCCTGGCAATAGCCACCCTCTGAGCTTGCCCTCCAGAAAGCTGGTTTGGCCGGTGGTGCATCCTCCCTTCCAGACCCACCCTCTTAAGGGCCGTAGTGGCAATCATCCTGCGCCTGGCGCGGGGCACCCCTGAATAAACAAGAGGTAGCTCAACATTCTGCAGAGCCGTCAGCCTGGGCAACAAGTTGAATGTTTGAAAGACAAACCCTATCTTATGGGTCCTTATGACTGCTAACTGGTTTTCATTGAGGCACGAAACCTCCTGCCCATCAAGCTGGTAGCTGCCGCTGGTCGGCACATCAAGACACCCCAGGATGTTCATCAATGTTGATTTGCCGGATCCAGATGGCCCCATTATGGCGACAAACTCGCCTTGATGTATGGAAAACGATACACCCCGCAGCGCGTTGACCTCGACTCCATCCATCTTGTATTTCTTGATCAGATTCTTGACCTCGATGACAGGAATCTGCTTTACCTTTTCCTCCAACTTATATCCCACCACCTTATACTCAATGGCGTGGCACTCCCATATTTATCCTAAATTGATTTCCGGATGGCACCCTGGTGCCGGAAAATGATCTGAATGGGGCTCTGGTATCTGAATATCCTGAAGGTGTCATTTGTTGAGCTGTCTCCCTGATCAAGACGCGATCTTCTTCAGAAAGCCCATCCACTATTTCGACAAATGAATCATTCCTCAGACCCACCTTGACATTCCTGGGAACTGGCCCATCTTGACCGGCCACCAGGACAATAGTCCGGCCATACCTTTCCTGGAGAGCGTCAACGGGAAGGACCAGGACATCCTTCTTAGATTGCAGGATAACTGTGACATCGGCTGTCATCCCTCCTCTGAGTTTTCCATCAGGGTTAGGAATGTCAGCAGTCACTTCATAGGTGACTATATTATCTCTGATTTGTCCTTCATATCCGACTGAGCTGACCTTTCCATGGAATCTCTGTCCGGGCAGAGCATCAAGGGTTATCGCCACCTGCTGTCCAGGGACTATCTTGGGCATATCGATCTCGTTCACCGGAATCACAGCCTTCATTTTGGTGAGATCCGCGAGTGTCACCAGGGTGGCGCCCTGTTTGACAACATCGCCCTCTTGCACCGCTACATCCGTTATAGTCCCGTCTATGGGAGCAACGACTGTCAGAGAATCCATCTGTCTTTTTATGGAAGCGAGATTTGCTTCGGCCTGAGCTAATTCTGCTCTCGCCACCTCGACATCTTCTTTCTTCGGCCCGCTGCGCGCAGAATCAAGTTTTTCCTTCGCAGCGATGAACTGTTGTTCGGCCAGTTTCACCCTAGACCGGCTATCCTGGAATTGCTGCTCTGAGATAGCGCCATTATGAAATAGCGCCTCATCGCGGGCCAGCTGTTTCTTGGCATCATCGAGGGATATGCGAGCCTGCTCATAGGAAGTCTCCATTTGCGCGACATCGGATGCATCGGGGCCCGCAAGGAGCTTATTGAGCTTGGCCCGGGCAGAAAGGACTCCGGCCTCTGCCTGCTTGAGTATGACAGGGAGGTCCCCAGGATCGATCTTCACTATTCGCTGACCCTTCTTTACCAGTTCCCCTTGTTTTACAAATATTCTCTCCACCTTTCCATCAACTTCGGGCTTGACTTCGACCCGGAGGTATGGTTCGAGATTGCCAAGGGCGGAAATTGACTCGGTTATTTCACCTATATGAGGGTTGACCTCCTGAAATCTGGCCTGCAACGCCTGATTGTCACGGGCGCCACGGACTCTCTGCCATCCGAAGATTCCGGAGACTATGCCCACCAACGCTATCAAGGAAACGACCATTACCACCCTTCTGCGGGGGATGGATGCCATGAGACTCATCCTTTCTATTCGCCGAGTGACTTGCCTGCTGCTCTCTTTAACCTGGCTTCCGCCAACATATAGTCATATACCGCAAAATCGCGGTTGGTGATGGCCTGCTGAAGAGCAAGCTCCGCCTGGCTTACATCACGATCTGTGGCATATCCTTTATCACGACGCAATTGAATGATCCTGAGACTCTCTTGGGCGAGCTTCACTGCGCTCTCAGCATTTTGCACAGCGCCTTGGGCCGCTATAAAGTCATTGTAGGCTTGGTGTATTGAGAGGACTATCTGCGATTCCTGGTCGCGGACCTGTCTTGTTGCCTGCGCCACCTGTATTCGAGCCTCTTTTTCCTTTTCCAGGCTTACACCACCGTCAAATGGGGTCCACGAAAGGCTGATCCCTGCATGCCAGCCATCGTCTCCCTTTTGCTCCCCAGATAAGCCCGCATTATACTGGCCCATGTTGTATTGGCCGCTTATCTGCCAGTTCAAATCCCATGTTGGATTGCTGGTTGAGAGATCAAAAGATAATTCCTTTCCCGCATAGCCACCTGAAACCGTTATGGTGGGTTTCCGGGACTTAAGGATCTCATCTAGGTTTATGGTAGCCTCCATAAGATTATCCTTCGCCTTCTGCATCTCAAGGTGATTCTCAAGAGCACTTTCAAGGAGCTGGCCAATATCATATGATGATGGACTGTAATCAAACTCCTCTGAAAGGGACACGGAAGCATCCAGCGGGAGCCCGGTCAGCTGGTTAAACTGCAGAGATGCTAGTTCCAGAGAAGCTCGGGCTTTAGTTACATTATCCCTGGCCTCGTCTAGAGTCTGCTGCGCCTTGAGCAAATCCGAAGTAGAGGCAATCCCTAGATTCAGTTTTGTCCTTGCATCTTGGAAGAGAATCTCCGAAAGATCAAGCGATTTCTGTGCTAGGGCCAAGGATTTCTGAGCCTTGAGAAACCCGATGTATGTGGACATGGTCTTGTAGATCACTTCTTCCTTTGAAAGAGCGAGATTCCTTTCCGCATCTCTTATCCGAAGCATTGCAAGCTTTTCCGCCTCGGATGGGCCGGTCAAGTACTTGCCCGTTGGGAGCGAATCCTGAATAGTCATCGTGATCTCCCTCGAGTCCGTCCTTGAATCCGTGCCATTGCTCCAAAATGCGTCTGCCCTGGCACCAACTTTGACCGTGGGATTGATAAGAACATCTCGTGATACCAATGCCAGGTTCGAGCGGGCGATATCTAGGGCGTCCTTAGCATTAGCGACGGCCGGGCTGGCGGCGAGGGCAAGGTCTATGGCTTCCTTCAGCGAAAGCGTATCACCTGTAGATCTATGCAGCTCAATATCCTCATTTTGGCTGGCAATGGCGGATCGTGTGCCCGCCCACGGCATCAATGATATTGCAGTTATGACGAATGTAATCGCCAGGCGACTGGATCTATGCACCGGCTGATCACCACCTTTCAGTATTGGAGGGGCAAAGGCCATGTGTAAGAGTTATATCATCCCGCAAAGGCCATGCGATGCGCGATTATGGGATGATATACACCGATTTCGGGAAGTCAGGGCACCTTCCCCTGAACAGGGTACCCTCCCCTAAACTGGAAAAGCTCCTACCAAGAGTACATAACGCATATGAGCATAATTAAGTTCCTGAGAGATAGAAAATTGCTCATTGGGGATAATATCAGATGGGAAATCCATGATGCGGGGTGTAGAAACTATTGGACGCAAGAAAGACAACGATCAGCTTCGTGAAGAGCGGGCCCTCGACCGGCTCAAATGGGAAACGGCTGAACAACTCGGCCTGGCAGATGATCTGCAAGATGCCGATGAATTGAGCGTACGCGAGGCAGGAAAGATCGGTGGCAAGGCGGACCGTCTATTGCCTCGACAATAGCAGAATGGCCGAGTAGCGTGACGCGGATACCCCACTTATCGCCCGCTTTTATCTCGGTATAGACCGCCATTTTATCGCTGGGACGCTCCCACGTCCCGTTACATAGTAGCTGTCTTAAGATCGATACTCTTTCAGCCGCATCATTGCTCATGTATCTATTATGGAATCCAATCCGGCCCAGTTTGCACATGGAAGATAAAATCTGGTTTGTGACCGGATCAGAGCTAACGCTATATTACGATCCCTGCGGATGCTGAATTGACGCGATACCTCTTCCTCATCCCATCTGACGCGGCGTAAGGCGGACGCTCAGCCAGCGGAGCAGGATGCTGCATCCTATGCCGCCTAATGCCATGAGCCATTCAATAGGTAGGATGGGCGCCCGCGGGATGATGATGTGAACCGTTGCCACCGCCGCCGGAAAGAATAGGGCCTCATATGATAGCGTCTTAAAGAAGCGTGAGGTGAGCAAGCCAGCATTTATACCCCTCATATAGTATTCAGGAATATAGATGCTAAGTGCGATCAGTCCTATGGCAGAGACAAACATGAGACCGTAACCGAGGAGCACCTTCGCAAAAGGCTTCACATTTCCCTCAGCCCCTTGGTGAATACCCTCCGCCATTCCCACAAACACCAATTGATTTCTGGCATTAGTCAGCAAAAAAAGGACAAATACCGCGGCAATACCGATGGTGATGATACTCATCACTATGGCCAGAAATGAATAAAGCGGTCTGCTCTTCATGGATTCAAATCCCTCCTTCCGGCCCTCCGAGGGGCCAAATCATACGCTGAATCTTATAGCCAGATCTCATCGAATCCTGCGATGTCAGAGAGCCCAGCCTTCAAGCGTTGGGAGGAAATGCTGCGGGATTTGATGAATTATGCAAAATGATGCCCTAGCATTCGATCCCTGGGATCGAAAAGTTCCGCATAAAGATCGAGGGCCCCCCGATCAGTCAATGAGGCAAGATAAATGGCAACTTCACGTGCTATGTCTTTTGGATTCGAAAGACCTTTCAGTCTGAGCTGAGCCCCCTCGGACAAAAGCCGGTGATTCTCCATGAGACGATCAAAGAGGCTGGTCATGATCCACCTTTCCTTCTCATTCTGTCGTTCAACCAAGGGGCTGCTATATACATTTTCAAATAGATACTTCACCATCTTTAGAATGCCATCCTGCAATGTCGCTGGTAACGAGATGACCGGGATCCCCCAATTGATCACATCTTCATGGACCTTTAGGTTATGAGATCTGGCAAGGTCGGTACTATATCTTACGGCTTCTTTTATGGTCTTATCTATGAGGTGACGCCTGGCACGGGTGATGAGGAGGCGACGTTTGTCCTCGCGGGATAGGGATTCGGCGCGATGACTCCTGTCAAACTCTAGGACAGCCATCTCCCAGCACTCATGCCATAGACTCAAGCTATCTTCTCCGGCTATAGTCTCGGGGCTTAAGAGGCCGACTTCAATGGCATCCTGAATATCATGTCCGGCATAGGCTATAATATCTGCCAGATTCACTACTTGCGCCTCTGGGATAGGCTGCAGGCACTCGTCGAAATCCCTTGCGGGCCTGTCAAAGGGGGTCTCATGGCGTGCAATGCCCTGGCGCGTCGCATATGTCAAATTGAGTCCCGGGGCGTCAGGATAGACAAGCTCCAGTTCGTCAACCACAAGAAGCGAATGCCTGTTGGAATCCCATCCCCTTTCATCCCCATACCTCCGGAGACATTGGTCCAGCGCCTCTTCCCCTGCATGGCCAAAAGGCGAATGTCCAAGATCATGAGCCAGGGCAATAGCCTCAGCTAAAGGCTCGCTCAATCCCAGCAAACGCGCCATGGTCCGGCTTATCTGAGCCACCTCCAGGGTGTGAGTGAGCCTGGTGCGGTAAAAATCGCCCTCATGGATGAGATATACCTGAGTTTTATACTGGAGTTTATGAAAAGCGACACTATGAAGCACACGGTCTCGATCCCGATTATACGGATCCCTAGGATCTTGGTCGACCACTGGGATCCTCCGAGCAGACCATGGTTCCTTATCTGGAGTGGATAAATATGTGAGGAGAGCCTCCCGCCTAGGATCTTGCTCTGGATGGTTCAAAATCCACACTCTCCCATTGATGGATGTCTTGCCGGCTCCCGTCGCGCCCACAAATGCCACAGTCCGGCCGCGCTTCACATGGAAACTCACATCACCCCCGGCCCGACTACTGCATTTACTGACACTGGCATGCCCCCTGCAGCACAACCCCATCAGGGCGGTGACACTCATGTCCAGATCCAGCCTCAGTAAATAATACCTCAATTTTCATACAGAAACAAGGGGCGTAGAACTTGCTACACCCCTTGTTTGCCTCGTCAGGCTGCGTATGTCGCACTAGATACGAAGAGATGCAATAATAGCAGCCATTTCTTTGAACCGGACGATCCTGCTCTATCAGGAAACCGCCCAGGCAGTCTCAGACTACCGGAAAAGGGATTTGGCCACTTCCCAAAGCTCCGCCGGTACGGTCTTTGTCTTGCCAACTGCGACTTCAAGCGCCACAGGCTTTATGGAATCTCCCACCACCGCGGGCATCATTCCAAACTGCCCGGCCTTCACCATATCTACGGCAGCAAGACCGAGCCTGGTTGGAAGATATCTGTCCCGGAGCACCGGGGGTCCGCCCCTCTGGATGTGCCCGATGACTGCTGATCTGGTGGAGATGCCAGTCTTCTTCTGAATTATATCTGCCACAGCCGGCCCTACGCCGCGGAGTCCAAGCCTGGTATGGCCAAATGCATCTACCTCAACTTCAGCCCCCGCCTCCGCTCCGGCTGCCTCAGAAAGCCTGATGGCCTCAGAGACGACTACTGTCCCGAATCGGCGGCCTTTGTTCTTTATCTCAACCAGATGGTTGCACATCTCGTCGAGATCCGTCTCAAATTCAGGCAGCATTATCCAATCTGCCCCTCCGGCCATGCCAGTCATCAACGCGACCCAGCCAGCTTCTCGTCCCATGACCTCCAGGACCATGACCCGCTGGTGAGATTTTGCCGTGTCCTTGAGCCTTTCCAGAGCATCCACCGCTACAGACACCGCCGTATCGAAACCGATGCAATAATCCGTCCCTGATACATCGTTGTCCATGGTCTTGGGAACTCCCACGCACGGGGCTCCCTCTTTGCTGAGCTTGTTCGCGACTCCCAGAGTATCATCTCCGCCGATCGCGACTACTGCGTCAAGTCCAAGTTTTCCGATATTCTCTATGGCCTTCTGCTTGTCCGCTTCATTCTTGTACGGATTGGTGCGGGATGTACCGAGCATTGTGCCGCCCACGGAGATTATATCCCGCACATCATTCACTCCAATGGGGCCTGCATCTGCCTTAATGAGCCCGGCCCAGCCTTCACGAATACCGTACACCTCGTACCCATAATCAGCTGCACGATATACGACTGCGCGTATGGCGGGGTTCAAACCCGGGCAGTCCCCTCCACCTGTCAAGACTCCAATTCTCTTGATGGTAGCCATTCTCTCATTCACTCCCTTGAAAGCTCTTTCTCGGTCAGCTTCTCTGCTTTACCCATAGGGGCCGCTCCGCGACCCATCGTATCTCCGGCCTTTCCAGAGCATCCAAAGAGGCGCATCTTGGCCTTCACGACTTCTTTGACGAGATCTTTGGCTCGGGTCAAAGCCTTCCTGGGGTCGACTTCATTCGGATTTTTCTCCATTGCTTCTTTGACGCCACGGGTAAATGCCTTGTTCAATTCAGTAGCGATATTGATCTTGCAGATACCTGCAGGGATCCCTAGCCTATAACCTTCATCAGTCACACCTGAAGCGCCATGCAGGACCAAAGGAATACCTGTGAGCTCCTTGATCTTCTTAATCCTGTCGATATCCAGCCTGGCCTCCTGGATCTTCATCCTGTGAATGCTCCCGACAGAGACTGCTAGCGAATCCACGCCGGTCAGTTCCACGAATTTCTTAGCTTCTTCTGGGTCTGTCATCAATGCCTTGAGCTCCTCAAAGCTCACATCCCCCGCCTGAGGCACCTTGCCGAGCTCAGCTTCCACCGGAATCCCACATGCATGGGCCATCTCCGTGATCTTGCTGGTTATCTTGACGTTTTCCTCAAATGGCAGGGCTGATCCATCGAACATCAATGATGTAAAACCAGCCCTCAGGCACCTCACGTTTTGCGCATAGTCTGTTCCATGATCCAGGTGAAGGACTACAGGCACGGATACGGCTTCGGCGGCCACCTTCACCATCCCCACGATCTGCTCAAGACCTGCATATTTGATGGCGCCCTGGCTGGCCTGCAGGATAACAGGAGCCTGTTCCTCCTCGGCGGCCTCGATTATGGCTTGGACATATTCGAGGTTATTTGCGTTGAATGCGCCAACGGCATAACCTCCGGCCTGAGCAGCTTTAAGTACCTCCTTGCTTGTCACTAGCGGCATCTTATAAAACCTCCTTATGCTAAAATATAGCCACGATGGTCCTATGGAAAAGCACCGCCGCGGCCAGTGCTAGGCTAATTGCTCAGAAATAGCATTTGCCTCTTCCCGCCTTCTATTCGGCAAGTATCGCCGGATTCCTGCTGAATGAAGAAATGGAAATTGCATAAAGTGTATCGAATAATGAAAGGAGTGCTGAAAATCTATGGTAGCCGCCGCTGTTCTCGGAATAGTCTCCGGCCTTATAGGCACCGGACTCGGCGGACTCATAACATTCCTACACCCGAGGCCTGGCAGGCAGCTCTTGGCATCACTCCTCGCATTCGCGGGTGGCATAATGCTGTCAATGGTTATCTTTGACCTGTTGCCGGCCTCCATCAACACGTCGGGTGGCATTGCAGGTGCATGTTCCTTCGGGCTTGGCGTCATTGCCATCTCAAGGCTTGAAAAGGCATTTTTCTCCGAACACGGCAAGCCAATTCGCATCATATCGCATGCTTCCAAACGCCCGGGCAGAAATGGATACTTGCGGACCGGCCTGATGGTAGCCCTGGGAATAGCTCTTCATGATCTGACCGAAGGGCTTGCCATCGGGGCGGGATATGCGCTCCAGCAGGACCTGGGCCTCAGGGTAGCTGTGATGATGGCGCTCCATAATATCCCTGAAGGTATCGCCATAGCGGGTCCGCTCAGGCTGGCTACAGTCCGCCCCTGGAAAGCGCTCCTCGTCACTCTCCTGGCCAGCAGTCCCACAGGATTGGGGGCCCTGGCAGGTGTCCTCGCCGGGGATATATCCGCGGCCTTTCTTGGGGTGAGCCTTGCCATAGCAGCAGGCGCTATGACAGCCGTGGCTGCTATCGATCTTCTCCCCGACGCCATAAACATGGCGCAGGTTCACGCAGGAATGGGCGCCCTGATTGGAATCCTCGCAGGCATTATCCTCACTCGACTTGATGTATCTTGATCAGGTTCGTGGTCCCGGGAACTCCCGTGCGCACGCCGGCTGTAATGGCCACTAAGTCGCCGCGTCCGATGATCCCGGTAGCAAGGCCTGATTCTACGGCAATATCGAGCATATCATCGATATTTCTAGCAGAGCGCGATACTATGGGGCAGACTCCCCACACAAGCGAAAGCTTTCGTGCAACATCGGGATTCGGAGTGACGGCCACGATAGGCACCCTCGGACGGTACTTGGAAGCCATCCTCGCGGTAGCTCCTGACTGAGTGGATGTCAGGATTGCCTTTATATGTAGATCGTGAGCTATCTGGCTGGCAGCATGACTTATTGCGTCGGCCACCGTCGGCGTTGGGGTCATCTGCCTTTCAAAGAAGATCTCCTCATATCTCGAACTTGATTCGATAGCCTCAGCTATTTTTGACATCATTTTCACTGCCTGGACCGGATAGCATCCCACAGCGGTCTCCCCTGAAAGCATGATGGCGTCAGTGCCATCGAGAATGGCATTTGCCACATCGGTGACTTCCGCCCTTGTCGGACGCGGGTTATGAATCATTGACTCAAGCATTTCAGTAGCGATGATAACCGGTTTGCCTTTTCGATTGCACTCCGTCACGATCATCTTTTGCACCAGAGGGACCCTTTCAGGAGGCGTTTCAACCCCAAGATCCCCGCGAGCCACCATCACTCCGTCTGCCGCTTCCACGATTTCGCTGATATTATTGACCCCTTCACCGGATTCGATCTTCGCGATCACATCAGCATTGCTACCACATTGCCTGACCATTGTCTTGACTTCAGCAACATCCCGAGCCTTGCGGATAAAGGAAGCGGCAACGAAATCTGCTCCCTGGGAGAGCCCGATGCGCAGGTCCTCGATATCCTTATCGGTGACAGCAGGAAGGTCTATGCTGACCCCGGGAAGGGTTACTCCTTTTCTTGAACCAAGAATTCCGCCGGAGATTACCTGACATAAGATATGATCACGAGCCAGATCCACTTCTTCCACCTGAAGCTCAATGAGCCCATCGCTCAATAATATCCTGGATCCCGGCCTGACTGATTGGGTGAGCTTTGGATACCCGATGCTCAGGATCTCGGCATTGCCTTCGAGGGGCCTTGTAGTCAAGGAAACAAACGATCCAGTCGTCAGCTCTATCTTGCCGCCTTCCACCGGCCCGGTCCGGATCTTTGGCCCTGCGATGTCAATCATCAGGCTCACATGCCGGCCGAGCTGCGAGGCTATATCCCGGACGGCGGCCATCCGTCGTATATGCTCCTCATGGGTTCCATGGGACATGTTGATTCTCGCTACATCCATGCCAGACTGGATGAGCTTGCGCAAAAGCTCGGGTGAATCAGTCGCCGGGCCGAGGGTGCAGATAATCTTTGTCCGTTTCATACGACTTTCTTCCTTCCAAATCTCAGGTCAAGTAAGCATCTGCGCCAACCGGTAATCGTCCAGGTTTATGGATTTCTTCTGACTTATCGCGTAGGTGATATCAAAATCCTGAAGCTGGCCGCCGATGATTCCCACCATTCTTCCTGCGGAGCCGGACATGAGAAGTTTTACGGCTCGCTCGCCGAATCTGGAAGCGAGGATCCGGTCCTGAGCCGTGGGATTGCCGCCACGCTGTATGTAACCAAGCACAGTGACCCGGGTCTCGAGGTCTATCTTGTCCCTTATCGCTCTCCCTATCTTAAACCCCGCGCTATGGCCGAATTCCAGGTCAGGATCATGATATCCGCCGACTCCCTCGGCGACTACTATGATACTATGAGTCTTGCCGCGTTGATAGCCCTTCACGATCTTCTGACAGATTTCGTCCAAATTGAACGGGACCTCAGGGATCAGGATATGTTCGGCTCCCCCTGCGAGGCCGGCAGAAAGGGCTAGAAAGCCTGTTGTCCTGCCCATGACCTCGATGATATTGACCCGGCCATGGGAGCTTGCAGTATCCCTTATCTTCGTGATAGCATCAAGGGCAGAGTTCAGAGCAGTGTCAAATCCTATGGTATAATCTGTACAGGATACATCATTATCGATACTTGCAGGGATTCCCATGGTCGGAACTCCCAAATCCGCCAGGCATTTCGCTCCCCTGAAGGATCCATCGCCACCTATGACAACCAGTCCTTCAATTCCATGTTTCTGTAGTTGGGCGACTGCCTTTTTCCGGCCTTCCTCTGTCTTGAATTCCTCAGATCTCGCCGAGCGAAGGATGGTACCCGCCCTCTGAACGATATCTCCCACGGAACGCGTATCCATCTCAGCCATCTCACCGTTGATGAGACCGGCATAACCTCTCGATATCCCTACGACGCTGAGGCCATAATATAATCCTGACCTTACCACAGACCTTATCGCAGCATTCATCCCCGGCGCGTCGCCGCCACTTGTGAGTACAGCTATTCGCTTCAAACTTCCTCCCTCCAACCACAATCGCGTGACTTCACCGAATATCCAAGTATATCCAGTAAATATGCTCACGAAAAATGCTCAGCTGCTGCCGCGTTCTCGCGCCCAGGGTTTTCCTGACTCACCCTGTAGACACCAATCATCCTGTATTTTTGGTATCTCTTCTCTACCAGCCGCTTTGGCGGGATCGAGACAAGATCGGACAGGTGACGGATCAGGCAGGCCTTTATCGACCCTGCCATCGCGCCTGGGTCTTTATGAGCCGCGCCAAGAGGCTCCGGCAGGACCTCATCCGCGATGCCTAGATTCTTTAGGTCAGCAGCTGTAAGTTTGAGGGCCTCTGCCGCATCTTTAGCGCGCGATGCATCTTTCCATAGGATAGCAGCGCATCCTTCCGGGGAGATTACGGAAAAGTAAGCGTTTTGCAACATTATCAATCTATCAGCAACGCCTATAGCGAGGGCCCCGCCGCTTCCGCCTTCACCGGTGACGACAGCGATGATTGGCACCTCGAGCCCCATCATCTCATAGAGGTTGGCTGCAATGATCACTCCCTGGCCTCTCTCTTCCGCCTCTATGCCGGGATAGGCGCCTACCACGTCGATGAAACACACAATGGGGCGGCCAAATTTCTCAGCCTGTTTCATGAACCGGAGGGCCTTCCGGTAACCCTCAGGGTGCGGGCTGCCGAAGTTCCTGGCCAGATTCTCCTTTGTATCGCGCCCCTTCTGAGTGCCAATGACTGTGATAGGACGGCCGGCAAGTCTGCCAATGCCGGCAACGATGGACTTATCATCTCGAAAGCATCTATCCCCATGAAGCTCGATGAAGTCGTCAAGTATGCGGGAGATGTAATCAAGAGTGGTAGGCCGACCAGGATGACGGGCAAGCTGCACTCTTTGCCATGGGGAGAGATTATTATAGATCTCCTGGCGCAAGGCCTCTGCCTTTCTTTCCAGCGTAGCGATTTCCCCTGACAGGTCGATCTGGCGCTCTTTACTGAAAGACTTCAGCTCCTGAATTCGTCCCTCGAGTTCCACAAGGGGCTTCTCAAAGTCAAGGGCTCCTGTCATCTTGCTTCGACCACCCTCCTGGCATGGAGAGAAAGGAGGTAAGCGAGTGTAGGTTTCAGCTGGCTCCTCTCCACTATTTTATCTATCATCCCGTGCTCCAAAACAAATTCGGCCGTCTGAAATCCCGGCGGCAATTTTTGCTTTATGGTCTCCTCGATGACTCTCGGACCGGCAAACCCTATATGCGCCCCGGGTTCAGCGAGGACAATATCGCCAAGAGAGGCAAAACTAGCGAATACGCCGGCAGTGGTCGGATCGGTGAGAACTGAGATATACAAGAGCCCGGCCTCGCTATGTTTCCTCACTGCGCCGCTCGTCTTGGCCATTTGCATCAAAGATAGGATGCCCTCTTGCATCCTGGCCCCGCCTGACGTGCATATCATCACTACAGGCAGATGCCTAGAAATAGCCCTTTCAAAAGTGCGGGTCACTTTCTCTCCCACAACAGAACCCATGCTCGCCCCGATAAAACCGAAGTCCATTATGCCAGCAGCCACGGGGTAACCTTCTATGAACCCTTCCCCGGTGATGATGGCCTCAGGGAGGCCGGTCGCAGAGACAGATTTCTTGATCTTCTCCTGATAGTCGGGGAAAACTAGCGGATCATCCGGTATCAAATCCTTATCATATTCAACAAAAGTCCCTTGATCAAAGATCATCTCGACCCGTTCTCTGCAGGATAGCCTGAAATGGAACCCGCATTTCGGACATACCTTGAAAGTGCCGGAGAGTTCTTTTGTGTATATCATCTGATCACATTTCTCACATTTTACCCAAAGGCCATCCGGGATCTCACGCTTCGACGCGACCGGCCTGACAGTCACATAGCGCGGTTTACTGCGGAAAAGATCCTTTAGCATGGAGGACATATGATCCCCTCCAAACATATCATTCGACTACTTATCGAATTCCTCGCTGAGAGCTGCCTGGGCGTCTTCTGCCTCCGATTCAGGAACCAGGATCTCGAAGTTGCACGCTGATCCATGAGAAATCCCAACCGGACGTATTGTTGCAAGGTACCCCTGCTTCTCCAGGAATTCTTTCATAGAATCTGCAACAGAGCGACTTGGAGCAATATATACAACAGTCCACATCGGCAACTCATGCCTCCTCTCGCGATCGCCAGGCGAATCACCCTGCCGTCCTCATCCTGGAGCCTAATAGACCGTGTATCATATTGAGGAGATCGGCACTTCCCCGAACCCACAGATCCGGCGGCGTTGATATTATAGCCTTTCCTTCGGCGGTCTTTACCGTCACAAATACAGGTCTGTCGCCCTTGTTTTGCTCCAACACATTTCTAACCCTGGAAAGGAGCTCTTGTTTCAGTTCTGTCGAATCAAGCATAATATTCACATCTTCTCTGGTCAAGGGGATGATCTCATTGGCTATGAGTTTGGCCCCCTCTTCTTCCTTGCTGTCTGTCTTACCCTGTATTATAACTACCCGGTCCTCGGAAAGAAAAGATGAGTATTTCTCATAGGTTTTCGGGAATACGATGACCTCAACTGAGCCATAGAGATCCTCAACCTCAACGAAAGCCATCTGCTGCCCGTTCTTGGTGGTGATTTTCTTTATAGCGGTGACCATGCCCCCAATTGTGACATCGGTTCCGTCCGGGAGATGGGGCAAGGTAGCGCATGTTACCGTAGCCAGTTCCCTTATCTGATCCGCTACAGGCATAAGCGGGTGCCCCGTGATGTAAAGGCCCAGGAGTTCCTTTTCCATGGCCAGCCGTTCCCTCTCTGGGAATTCGTCTATATCGGGCAAGGGTATGTCATACGACGCGAACTCCGACTTTTCCTCGAACAAGTCGAAGAAAGAAGCCTGGCCGCCATTTTTCTTTCTCCTGCCGGACTGCGCCATATCATATGCAGTATCAAGAATAGCCAGTAACTGCGACCTGCGATGCCCCAGAGAATCGAACGCGCCACAACGAATCAGACTCTCAGTAACCTTTTTGGTCACAACTGAAGTATCCACTTTCTCGCAAAAATCCATCAGATTCGTAAATCTTTTATGCTCTTTTCTAGCTTTTATGATGGCTTCGACAGCTGAACGCCCTACATTCTTTACCGCAGCAAGGCCGAATCTTATACCACCCCCGACGACAGTAAAATCAGTGAGGCTTTCATTCACATCAGGGGGCAATACCTCAATGCCTTTACGTCTGCATTCATCGATATAGAAGGCTACCTTGTCTGTATTGCCTGATACGCTTGTGAGCAGAGCCGCCATGAATTCCACTGGATAATGGGCCTTTAGATAAGCCGTCTGATAGGATATCAAAGCATAGGCTGCGCTATGGGATTTATTGAAACCATACCCGGCGAAATACTCCATGAGATCGAATATCTCATTCGCCGTCTTTTCGGGCACCCCTCCTTTTACCGATCCTTCCACAAACCTTGTACGCAGTCCGGCCAGGACTTCAGGCTTTTTCTTGCCCATGGCCCGCCTCATAAGGTCGGCCTCGCCCATGGAGAAACCGGCAAGGTAGTTCGCCACCATCATAACTTGCTCTTGATAAAGCATGATGCCATAAGTTTCCTTAAGGATGGGCTCAACCTTGGGGTGAGGATATTTTATCTCAATTTCCCCATGTTTTTGCTTGACAAAGTCAGAAATGCAGTTCATCGGGCCGGGCCTGCCTAGGGCCAAGATGGCTATGAGATCCTCAAAAGATTGCGGCTTTACCTCCCTCAGCAGATTTCTGAAGAGGCTGCTCTCCAGTTGAAATACGCCCATTGAGTCTCCTTTGCATAGCATCTCATAGACCTTGCTATCGTTGAGCGGCAGGTTGGACATGTCAAGTTTCTCATGAGTAGTAGCTTCTACTATCTTCACGGCATTCCCTATCATCGTAAGAGTCCTGAGACCCAGGAAATCCATCTTGAGGACGCCCAGGCTCTCCAGGTCTGACATAGGATACTGGGTTGTTATGACACCATCAGAACCCCTATAAAGCGGTACATGCTCCATCAAGGGTATATCAGAAATGACTACTCCGGCGGCATGGACGGAAGCATGCCTTGGCATTCCTTCCACGCCCCTCGCCATATCTATGAGGGTCCTCACCCGTTCATTGGAATCATATAGAACCTTCAGGTCAGGAGCGGTCTCAAGGGCTTTATCTATCGTGATGTTCAACTCCGCAGGCACCAATTTGGCTATACGGTCGACTTCAGCATATGGGAGAGCAAGTGCCCTCCCTACATCACGGACTGCCGCCCTCGCTGCCATGGTCCCGAAGGTTATGATCTGCGCCACTCTATCTTCGCCATATTTTCTCGTTACATAATCAATGACATCCTGGCGTCTTTCATAGCAAAAGTCCACATCGATGTCTGGCATGCTTACCCTTTCGGGGTTTAGAAAGCGCTCAAAGATGAGCCCGTATTTGAGGGGATCCAAACTTGTGATCCCTAGAGAATATGCCACAAGGCTCCCGGGGGCCGAGCCTCGGCCAGGCCCCACGTAAATGCCAGACTGCCGGGCGAAGTGTATAAAATCCCAGACTATGAGGAAGTACCCGCAATACCCCATTTTCTGAATGACATCTAATTCGTAATTCAGCCTATCTTGTATCTCCTGAGTCACCTTGGAATAGCGTTTCTTAACCCCGTCAAAACAGAGCTCCCGGAGGTAACTCTCTTCTGTATGGCCCTCGGGCACAGGATATCTGGGAACCCTTGAACGGCCAAAAGTGAAATCGAAATTGCACCGATCGGCTATTGCGACGGTGTTCTTGAGCGCTTCATCGAGCTCCCCCGCAAATGACCTTTTCATTTCTTGAGGAGTCTTGAAATAGAACTGGTTGGTAGGAAATTTCAATCTGCCGGTGTCCTCTACTGATTTCCCTGTTTGAATGCACAGCAACACATCATGGAGCGAGGCATCCCCCATGTCCAGGTAATGGACATCATTGGTAGCTACAAGAGGAATCCCTAGTTCCCGAGACATAGCCACTATCTTTTTGTTTACCTCATCCTGATCAGCGATGCCGATATCCTGTACCTCCAGGAAAAAGTCATCCGGCCCGAAGATCTCCCGGTATTCTCTGGCCTTGTTGTATGCCTCCTCCTGGCGGCCTGCCAATAAAAGCTTGGGGATTTCCCCCGATAGGCACGCCGACGTGGCGATGAGTCCCTCGCTATACTGGCGCAAGACCTCAAGATCTACGCGGGGCTTGTAATAGAAACCTTCCGTGAAAGCAATGGAGGAAAGCCTCACTAGATTACGATACCCGGTCTCGTTCTCAGCCAGTAAAACTAGATGGTGAGGATCATCATCCACTTTGGGCGTGCGGTCATGCCGCGACCTGGGAGCGACATAGACCTCGCATCCTATGATAGGCTTTATGCCGGCCTTTTTCGCAACCTTGTAGAACTCAACTGCTCCAAAAAGAACGCCATGATCAGTCATAGCGACTGCATCATAGCCCATGGCAAGAGCCTTCTCCATAAGCTTGTCCAGTTTACAAGCGCCGTCTAGTCAAAGAAGAGAGTACTGTGTGTGCAGGTGAAGGTGCACAAAGTCTCCCATCCAAGATCACCCCCCATAGGCCGCAAGACCCTCCAGTTTATTCTTTCTCATCAGGGGCCTCTTCTTCTCGCTCTCTATCTTTCCATAGGAGGTTCTTATTTTTCTCCCCCAATATATCGGCCTCTTCCTCTTCATTCGCTTCCGTCATCATCATATCGAGGAAATCCTTATCATCGACATCAATGGGCTTGTGAGCCATCTTCTTGCCTGAACGCCTCTTGATCATGGCTAAGACCTCCAAGTTATCCCGCTATTGCTGGCATTATAGGCCATCCTTTTATATTACCCTGATAAGAGGTGAAAATCTATAACAAATACCTACCATCTTGAATGACAACCTTTCCATCGATCTCCAGAGTGGGCGAAAGCAAAATACCATCAAGGTGGCTTTGCACCTTGATCTTTCCGCCAAAGCCGCTGTTGTTCCCGATGGCCACATGGACAGTCCCCATCGCTTTCTCATCCTCGAGGACTTTCCCTGTGACCACAGCGAGGTCATTTGTGCCTATGCCCAATTCAGCGACATTCAAAGCATCTCGTCCAAGCCCATTTATTACTTTTTCGAGAAGGACCTTGCCTTCTCCTCCCTCTATTCTTGACACATATCCATCTTCAACATGCAATACGAGAGGTTCAGCCAAGAGGCCAACGCCGGCCATTGCCCCATCCACCACAAGCACTCCGCTGGCCGTTCCCTCTACAGGCGCTATATACGCTTCACCCGCCGGGAGATTTCCAAAATCTCCAGGGGTGAGATACTGGCCCGTATCGGGATAGCCGATTCGTCCCTCAATGGACATTACGAGATCTGTCCCGCGAGCGCTGGTTAGATGAACCCTGACGCCTGAACTAAGCACCTCGGCAAGGTCGATGCTTCTCTCGGCGATAGCATCATAATCTGCCACAAGCGTCCTGGCCATACATTCTTCTGTTATTCCCGGCAGACTCGCAATCCTCGCTCCCGCTTTACATGCCTCCTTGCGAGCCTCGGTATGGGAGAGAGATTTCGATGTGGGAATCAAAACAACCCGTGCCGATTTCATAGCCTCTGCGACGACCCTGGGCGGTTCCTCGCCATTCCTCTGCCGTGGCGCCATCTCCAGGATCATCGCTTCTGCCCCCAACTCTGATGCTTCAGCCCAAAATATCTTACCTATGGAGCGAAGCGGAGCATCTGTTACAATAAGACAGGTCTCTTTAGATTCCAGCCCCATGCATTGACGAAGCGCGGTCCTTGCGGCACGCCTGAGATCTGACGGATCAACCTGAGACATACATATCTCCCCCTTATCTTAAGCCTAATTCTTGCTCCGTTCCACTTTTCCTGCCTCAGGACGAAGCTGCAAAAGGCAAACTTAGGCAACACTATGGTACCATTGACTACTGTACACGAATTCTTCTCGTCTTATGCCTTATGCCTTATGCCTGATGCCTCTCGCTCTATGGCTTCTTCTCGCGCATAGAAAACATCAAAAAGATCTAATACTAAATGTTGACGCAGGTCAAGTAATTTCTATGAGGAGGCGACAGAATGGCAAGAAGGATGATAGGAGACCTGTTCCTTGATGGTAGAGTTGCGGTTGATCCATTTCCACCTTCCACCGGGAAAAAGGCTGTCATAATGTATAAAGGGCTGCTGGCAAAATCCGGAGCCGATGCAGTCTATGCTCACGTTGGATATGGGTACGACAACTGGTCAAACGTAAAAACAATTCCCATGACGAAAGTAGACCAGGATACGTGGACGGCAGAGATCCCCATCGAGGGCGAGACAAAACTGAATTTCTGCTTCAAGGACGGGGCAGATAACTGGGATAATAACAACGGTCTCAACTGGGGCTGCGCCATAGTCTAACGGGGAGAACGGGGATGGTGATACCGTCCCATCGGACGCGGCATGGCTAGGTGATGGTGGTATCGTCCCATCGGACGCGACCTTGCAGCAGGTCGCTCTGTGATCCGAGGACCTATACCTTGAGGGCCGAGGACCACCGAGCAGCCTCGCAGCAAGGCTGCGTCCGGCGTAAGGGATACCGTTGCGCCCCAGCGCGGCTATGCTGCGTCCGCCGGGAGGAGTATCCATAATCCATACCCCGGCCATGCCGCGTCCGAGCGCGGGGATGAGTTGGTGGTTACCGAGAGTGGTGAGTTTTTAGGCAGGTCTCTGGGGAGAGTGGCAGGTTTTTAGTCACCTTAAACTGGGAGTGGCAAGTTTTTGGGCAGGTTACGTGCGGAAGTGACTAAAAATCCGTCAGCCTAGACCAATGGTGACGAGACTGTAGGCAGATTCCCCTTAGAAGTGGCTAAAAATCTGTCAGCTTCCTCGCTGGGGTGGCGATATTCTCGCCAGGTCGGGATGGTTTTAGCAAAGTCTGGGTCAAACTCACCTTGAGGTGGCTGAAATTTAGGCAAGTTTCGCTCAAATGTGGTCAAGATTTCGCCAGCCCCGGGTCTGGGGTGGCAGATTTCTCGCCACCTTCCCCTTAGATTGGAAAATTATAGGCTATGATTATCCATAAAAAGGAACTTTATGGTATATATTGGCTGGAGGTGGCGATACTCTAGCCAGCCTGAATGCAGAGGTGGCTGGGATCTTACCAGCCTCCGCTTTCAAGTGGCGAAAATCTAGCCAGCTCAGCCCATGAGACGCAATATCGCACCGCATATTCCAAGTTTGAGCTTGTATGTCTCTCTTATATGTCCGAAGTACAGTTTTCGAAAGCATTATTAGCACAGCGATTCATGCTCTCTATTTGTTATTTGAATAGAAAGGATCAAACCAGAAATGAC
Source organism: Bacillota bacterium (assembly GCA_013178415.1). Classification (NCBI taxonomy): domain Bacteria; kingdom Bacillati; phylum Bacillota; species Bacillota bacterium. The sequence goes on from JABLXA010000003.1 coordinate 58,430, forward strand.
ATCTCAAACCATACCCCAGGAAGCTAGCTTTGACCAAAAGCTGGCCTTTCATTTGTTGCACCCTAGATTACCAGCGGTTGAAAGGCGTCTGCTAGAGATAGTGGGCAGTGACAAGAGCCCTGCAGGTGAGCTTGCGGCCATCGTGGTGAAGGCCGGAGGGAAGCGAATACGACCCGCATTGACCCTCATCTCGTCTGATTTCTTCAAAGACAATTGTGACCATGAGATGACCATTGATGTGGCCTCGGCCATAGAATTGATCCATATGGCGTCCATCGTTCATGATGATGTCATAGATGGGACCAGTTATAGGCGGAAGAATCGAACACTAAATGCCGCATTCGGAAATCATGTTGCCATTCTTGCAGGCGATCTCTTTCTTTCCAAGGCATTAGCGATTCTGAGCAGCCATAAAAAGTATGAGATAATCAATATATTGGCAGAGACTGTGACATACATGTCTGAGGCTGAAATAGAGCAATCGCTGCGGGCCTTTAATGATAAGGTGACAGAGGCTGAATATAATCAATATATCGGCAAGAAAACGGCGCACCTCATGGCGGTATCATGTTATGCAGGTCTGCTGGCAGCCGGGGCCTGTGAGAAAGCGATGTCTCATATGTGGCACTACGGCTATTATATGGGCATCGCCTTTCAGATAATAGATGATACCCTGGACCTCGTCGGGGACCAGAAGACCATGGGGAAAACCATTTGGCAGGATCTCCCCTCTGGCATTATCACTCTACCGGTTATCAAAGGGCTGAGTCACCCCAAAGCAGGCCCATTTTTATCGAAACTCATTCATTCACGAAAGTTTGATCATGAGCGGATGAACAGGGTGCGAGAGATCTTGTTGGAAATCGGGGCGATAGAGTATGCGCGTGAACAAGCCCGCTCTTACATAAGGTCTGCTCAGGAAAGGCTCATGTTGATGCCACCATGTGAAGCGAGAAACAAGCTATTTGCCATATCGGAGCTTAGTTTACAAAGAAATGCGTAGCAGCCAACCCCAGGATAGTCCTGGGGAAAAGGAGATGCAGACGCAGGGGACCGCCTGCTACACGACTCCGGCAGTCCTGAAAAGCTTTACAAAGGCTCTGGTGATGAACGCCTCCGGGCCTATCTGGTCAAAGAAATGTTCTGACGCTTCTTCAAGCCCCTGGGCGCTGACCTTTCTATCGGAAAGATAAAGGGCCAGCAACCCCTTTACAACAGTTGTGTGGAATGAAGCAAAAGAAAGCCGGGATGCCCGGCGAAAGCCCTCATTTACAAAGAGACTCAATCTCTCACGGCACTCCTCCTGATTTTTGTAGTAGCTCACGAAATTCAGGTCACCGCCCTCTTCATCCTCCCTCTGGTCAATGAAATAATCCAGCAGGATGTGCAAGCCAGCTATCCAGGGGAAATAGGCTTCGATTAGACTCTGAACATCCCTGTTTTGCAGTCCTTTTAGCGCAGAGGCCGCTATCAGAGCAAAGATCCCGAGAGTCGACCCGCACGCTGCGGCAAATTCCCACCATCGAATGTCTCTGAGGGTGAACTCTCGTCGATGTACATCTATGGATCTATCTGCATATTCATCATACCACCGGATGAGAAGGGATTCACGGACGCTCAGATCAGCATGTTTCTTGATCTGCAGGTCACAATAAAGCCTTGTAAATTGAATAACTTGAGGTTTCACCTTCTCATAGGAAGGTAGATGCTTGAGCTGGTTCTTACATTCCTCTACAAGTGAAACCAGATAGCCACCATCATTCTTATGGGGATAAAGGCGATAATAGTCCCTATCAAGACTCGGGCCATCTGGCTGCATGGAATCAGCAGGCTCGAGCGCATCGAGCATGGAGCAATGGAGGGCGCTGAAAGCATTCTCATCATAGCAGCCAGCTCTATCACACAAATTGTCCAGGTAATCGCTGATGGTCTGAAAGGCCACTATAAATCTGACAATATGGTATAACTGGTCTAATGCAAACGAAAAGTTGGAATGACCCAGGGTGAACAGAGGATAGGCTGCATATACGGAACCTCCTTGTGCATGAAACCGTTTATGGAGTATACTGGACCTGCCAAGATCGCGTAAAACTATATTAGGACAGGAATTCAGCCCGGTCCTCCACCTTTTGAGTTCGCGGTCTACTGCGGGAAGTATGCGAAACGCCATGGTGAATATGATATCCAGCTCAGCAAGGAACTCTCTGACCGACAAAATATCACCATCCATTACTTGACATTCCTAAAACCTGGCTATGGCAGGCCCGCTTAGCCTAAGCAGGCTCCACATTAGATTCCCCGGGATAGCAAGGCTTATTCATGGTTATGGCGCGCATTTAAATTTAATCCATACTATATAGGATCAGGAGGTTTTCATAGATGTCCGACCAGAATGAGATTGAGATAACGATTATGATGCCAGGCGAAGTAAAACGCCGCGTGCCACGGGGCATAACGATCCAGGAACTGATCAGGCAAGACATGCCGGCCCCAAAGGTCCCAGTGGTAGCGGCAAAGATTAACAACGATCTTGTCGAGCTTACAGCAAGACTCAATGAGGACTCAAAGGTCGAATTTGTGGATATGAGCTCTGAAGATGGCATGAGAATCTACAGGCGCAGCGTCGTCTTTGTGTTGATCAGGGCTGCCCGTGAAATTCTCCCAGGATGCAGGGTGAGAATCGAGCATTCTCTTGCCAACGGGTTATATGGCGAGATTTTCTGGAAGCGCCCCCTCACGGAAAAGGACGTGAGTAATATAGAAGCCAGGATGTGGAAAATAGTTGAAGAAGATGTGCCGTTTGAGAAGAGCCGGATTTCCAAGGAAGAGGCCATAAAGCTATTTCACGAAGATGGGCAAGATGATAAGGTGCATCTACTCAAATACAGGCAGGCGCCAACAGTAAACATTTATAAGTGTGGCTGGCTGCATGACTATTTCTATGGTTACATGGTACCGTCGAGCGGATACCTGAGATATTTTAAGCTGAGATTCTACCTGCCAGGTTTTATCATCGAGTTCCCGAGGATAGAGGACCCTACGACCATCCCCCCCTATGTGGAACAAGGGAAACTTGCAGGGGTATATTTCGAGGCAGAAAAATGGGGTAATATTCTCAAAGTCGCAAATGTGGCATCGTTGAATGATGTTATACTTTCTAAAGATGTCGGGATGCTCATACGGACGGCAGAGGCTTTTCATGAGAAGAAGATAGCAAGGATAGCGGATATGATAACACAGGATAGGGACAGGCTGAGAGTGATCCTCATCGCAGGGCCATCTTCGTCCGGCAAGACAACATTTGCGCAAAGACTGATGGTAGAGCTCAGGGTAAATGGCCTCGATCCCGTGTCAATTTCACTGGACGATTATTTCGTTGACAGGGAAAAGACTCAAAAAGGAAACGACGGGAAGCTCGACTTTGAATCCCTGGAGGCCATAGATATCGCCTTATTCAATGAAGATCTGACGCGACTCATTCAGGGTGAAGAAATTCAGGTGCCAAGGTTCAACTTCCTTGAGGGCCGCCGTGAATATCGAGGCGAAACTCTGAGAGTCTCAAGGGATCAACCTATAATAATCGAAGGTATCCACGGGCTAAATGACAGGCTGACTCAATCCATTCCAAAGGGTCGGAAATTCAAGATCTATGTGAGCGCGCTCACTCAATTGAATATCGATGACCACAACAGGATCCCCACCACAGATGTCCGGCTCATCCGCAGGATCGTAAGGGACAACAAATTCCGTGGACACAGCGCCGCCAACACCATCCAGATGTGGCCGATGGTGAGACGCGGAGAGGAAAGGAATATATTCCCATTTCAAGAAGAAGCGGATATCATGTTCAATTCAGCATTACCATATGAATTAGCGGTTCTCAAAACACATATCAGTCCCCTGCTGGAAGCTATCGGAAAGGATATGCCAGAATACAGCGAGGCAAAGAGGCTGCTCAAATTTTTGAACTATTTTATCGCCATAGACGACGATGAAGTGCCTCAGAACTCCATCCTTCGTGAATTCATCGGGGGAAGCTGTTTTTATCGGGATATCGAGAAGGCGTCATAGAGTCGATAAGGGCGATCCCGTTCCATGGAAAAGTCTAACGGAAAAGAAGGAATAAGAAGATGCGCGGAGAAAATATTGTCCGGCTATAGACATCTTTGATCCGTGTAGTATAATCTGTCTGGGTGCGGTATATATTAATCAGCCGATGAGCAATAGACTACAGTCTGCACCGTGTACACTCATTTGGAGGGATCTAGCGATGAAAGTTGAAGTGGACCAGGATCTGTGCATCAGTTGTGGCGCATGCATTGATACCTGCCCGGAAGTATTTGACTGGAATGATGACGAAAAGGCCTCTTCCAAAGTGGATGAAGTCCCCCCGGAAGTAGAGGATGCGTGCCGCGAGGCGATGGAGGGGTGCCCTACCGAAGCTATCAAAGAAGTATGATTGGCGTTACATAGTGATCGGATCGGTGAAAAATAAAGGGCGACGGTGTTCCGTCGCTCCATTTAATATCTAGTATTGTTGATCCAACTATGCTCTACTTTACCCTGAAAATGCGCGCCGCGGTTTTCATCCTTCTGATGGTGCCGCCGCAGCGGCATGAAGGTCTACTTTAGATTATCTGGAAAGGAAAGATAGGAGAATGCCTTTTGTAGTAGGCCTCGCCTACAATCTTAAAAAAGACTGCCCCAGGACCGGTAATGATCCTGAGGACATAGCGGCGGAGTACGAGGAACAGTCTACTGTAAACCGCATAGCAAAGGCATTGAGGGCGAAAGGCCACAGGGTGGTGAGACTGCCTTATGGGGCAGATATCCCAAGCCGGCTCAAACGCTCTCATGTTGACATAGTTTTCAATATAGCCGAAGGATGGGATGGGCGTAATAGAGAGGCACATGTGCCCGCGATCTTGGAGATTTGTGGAGTCCCTTATACGGGATCCGACCCTCTGACGCTGTCCCTTGCCCTTGATAAATCTCTGGCCAAGATGGTAATGAAGGCGCGGGGAATCCCCACCCCGAAATTCGCTGTAGTCCGGAATGAGCATGATTTTCCCAAGATCAACCTGAAATTCCCTATCTTTATAAAGCCGGCGTATGAGGGTTCCAGCAAAGGGATCAGGGATAGCTGCAAAGTTGACGATCAAGATCAGCTACGGCAACAGGTCAATTGGGCGCTCAACACTTACCATCAGCCCATTTTGCTGGAGGAATTCCTGCCGGGCCGTGAGTTTACTGTGGGAATCCTGGGCAATCACGATGATCTCCAGGTCTTTCCGGTAATGGAGATACGCCCCAAAAAGGATATCTCACCAGAAGGTTTCGTTTATTCTTACGAGACCAAGAGCCAAAATCTGGAGCAATTTCTATGTCCTGCTCCTATCCCAAAGGCTCTGGAACGCAAGATAAAGAGCATTGCCGTGCGTGCCTTCCAGGCGCTTGAATGTCGCGATATGGCCCGGGTTGATGTGAGGCTTGACGGAAATGATAGCCCGTTTTTCCTGGAGATCAATCCCCTTCCCGGGCTCTCGAGTGTGAGCCTGTTTCCTCTTACGGCGCTGGCTGCGGGTATTTCATTCGAGGAACTCATAGACAAAATCCTGATGCTGGCTGCTGCCAGGGCAAACCTCAGGATAAGGGAGGAAGCCGTCCTGTGATGAAAACAGAGCGTATCGTGCGCGGGGCTGCGATCGCCGGACTCTATGTAGCCCTCGTATACATCTTTCAACCCATCAGCTTCGGGCAAATCCAGCTCCGGATCGCTGAGGCGCTCACTGTGCTTCCCATACTCTATGTGGAAGCCGTTCCCGCGCTTTTCGTAGGCTGCCTGCTGGCGAATCTGCTGGGCCCCGTTGGACCCTGGGACATCATCGGCGGCAGCCTTGTCACTCTTCTTGCCGCCATCGGGACATACAAATTCAGAAACAGCATTCTTGCCTACCTATCACCCGTGATTTTGAATGGCCTCCTGGTAAGCTTGTACCTTACCTGGATAATCGAAAAACTCCCCTACTGGATCACAGCCATCAGTATCAGCGTAAGCGAGGCCATAGTCGTCTTCGGCCTCGGCATGCCGTTGATCAACTATCTCAAAGGAAGGGCGGGAAAAGGCAAGAGCTGAGCCGCCCGGCCCATTTCCTGGATTGTCTCCTGCGGAACCCTCTCCTGAGTCACCTCCTGCGGAACCCTCTCAACCTCAGGCTATTCGTCACTACTGAAACAGAACTCAATGCCATGGCAAGCGCTGCTATCATGGGATTCAACAAGATTCCAGTGAAAGGATAAAGGACTCCCGCTGCAATAGGAATACCTGCCGAATTGTATGCAAAGGCCCAAAAGAGATTCTGTTTGATTGTAGACATGGTGCGCCGGCTGAGCTCGATGGCCGTGACAACGCCTTTGAGGTCGCCCCCCATCAATGTTATGTCCGCAGCCTCCATGGCTATGTCCGTGCCTGTTCCGATTGCGATCCCCACATCTGCCTGAGCCAGGGCTGGAGCATCGTTTATCCCATCGCCGACCATACCGACGACCTTGCCCTCTTGTTGAAGCCGCCTGACTTCGAGAGCCTTATCCTGCGGGAGCACCTCAGCAAGCACCCGGTCAATTCCTAAGCTTGAGGCAATGGCTTCCGCTGTCCTCCTGTTATCCCCGGTCAGCATGGCTACCTCTATCCCCATTTTGTGCAGCATGTCCACAGCCTCACGACTGCCGGGTTTGATCCCATCAGCAATGGCCACTACCGCTGCCGGTTTGCCTTCTATTGCCGCAAGCACTGGAGTCTTCCCCTGCTGGGAGAATTCCATAGCTCTGGCGGACAATGCCCGAGCATCTACGCCTTCCTTTTCCAAAAACTTCTCACTTCCAACCAGGACCTTTTTCCCTTCGACCGTGGCCTTCACTCCATATCCAGGAATGGCCTCAAAATCAGTCACTCTGGGCAGAGAGAGTCCTTCAGCCTCTGCCTTCGCTACCACCGCCTGCGCCAGCGGGTGTTCGGACGCCTTCTCCACCGCCGCCACAAGCTGCAGGACCTTTCGTTCCCGGCCTGCGGCTGGGCCTCCCATATGCCCACCAGCCGGCGCCGCTTCATTTGTCATTGGACCACCTTCAGATACCAGTTCGAAATCCATGACTTCCGGCTTCCCTGTCGTCAGAGTCCCAGTCTTATCGAAGATAAGGGCATTGATTCGATGTGCTCTTTCGAGATGTTCTCCTCCTTTGAACAAGACGCCGAATTCCGCCCCTTTGCCGGTGCCCACCATTATAGCTGTAGGGGTAGCAAGGCCAAGGGCACATGGGCAGGCTATTATCAGCACAGACACAAAACTAAGAAGAGCAAAGCTCAACCTGGGCGCAGGCCCAAAAAAGTACCATGCCAGAAAGGTAGCAACAGCGATGGATACAACTGCTGGCACGAAGATCCCCGCAACCCTGTCTGCTAATCTTTGTATCGGAGCTTTTGACCCCTGGGCTTGCTCCACCAACTTGACTATTTGAGACAGGACCGTATCCCTCCCCACCTTTGTGGCCTTGAATTTGAATGTGCCCGTCTTATTGATGGTGGCGCCTACAACTTCGTCGCCCACTCCCTTGTCTCTGGGGATACTTTCTCCTGTCAGCATTGATTCATCCACAGATGAATGCCCCTCGATGATCACGCCGTCTACCGGGATCTTTTCTCCAGGCTTCACTATCACAATATCCCCGACTTCCAGTTCCTCCGATGGGATCTCCACCTCCTGCCCGCCTCGCACGACATGAGCAGTCTTTGCAGAAAGACTGAGGAGCTTTCGCATCGCCTCAGAAGCTTTTCCTCTTGCCATGGCCTCAAGATAACGTCCTACAAGTATGAGCGTTATGATCGTCGCTGACGTATCGTAATATACATGCGTCGCTCCAGTAGCGCCTACTTTGAGCAGGCCAGGGGCAAAAGTGGCGACCACGCTGTAAAGATAAGCCGCTGTCGTGCCAATGGCCACTAGTACATTCATATCAGAAGAGCCATGAACGAGCGCGGCATAAGCCCCATGATAAAACCGCCATCCAACCCAGAATTGCACTGGTGTGGCAAGCAAGAACAGGAGCCGCCTGTCAGAAAAAAACTTGGGGATCCATGGTACCCATTCACGCATGGACCCGGCAAAGATGATAGCCGTGAGGACGATGCTGACATACAGCCGGAGTCTCAGGGCTTTCATCTCTTTTTCGTGCTCTATTTTTTCCCGATCCTCGATAATAGCCTTGTCCTCGCCCTGACTTATGACATCATAACCTGCGCTCCTGATCTGTTCTTCAATGGCAGATATGGAAACGAGCTCGGGTTGGTACAAAACTGTCGCCCTTTCTGTGGCGAAATTTACCGCAGCTGACCTTACCCCCGGCAGCTCCTTGAGGGCTTTCTCGATGCGCACGGCGCATGAAGCGCAGCTCATTCCCGAAATTGATATTTCAATCTTTTCCATAATACTTACCTCCATTAAGATAGTGTTACCATAAATTCAGCCCGGTGAAAAGTGGAAGGATCCGGAGGATTTCTTGTTTCTGTGTAGAATAATGTGTGGGTAAATAGCCATCGGCTATAATGATAGTGAGGTGAGCCCGATGAAGCTGGCGCGGCGGGTGTCGGCAATTTCACCTTCCAAGACCTTTGGAATAGATTCAATGGTTCAGGATATGCGAAAAAAGGGTATGGATGTGATTTCATTTGGAATCGGCGAGCCCGACTTTGATACACCAGAAAATGTTAAAGCCGCAGGGATAGAGGCAATTAAGCAGGGCTATACCAAATATACGGCAGCAGCAGGAAGCATCGAACTCAGAGAAGCGATATGCGAAAAGCTCAAAAGAGAGAACAACCTGGATTATCAACCATCACAGATCGTAGTCTCCAACGGCGCAAAGCATTCCATATACAACATAATGCAGGTCCTTTGCGAAGAAGGAGATGAGGTGATAATACCTTCTCCTTACTGGTTGAGCTACCCTGAGCAGGTGCGTCTCATGGGCGGGATTCCTGTCTTTGTCAAGGCAGGCATCGAGCAAGGTTTCAAGGTTACCGGAGAGGCCCTGGCGGCTGCCATAACCAAAAGAACCAAGATAATAATTCTAAATAGCCCGTGCAATCCGACAGGCGCTGTTTACACCAAGAAGGAACTCGAGGCGATTGCCGAGGTTGCGGTAAAGCATGGGGTCTATGTGATTTCCGATGAAATATACGAGCACTTCGTCTATGATGGGACCCAGCATTACAGCATCGCATCGTTCGGAGATGAAATCAAGAGCCTTACTCTTGTGGTCAACGGCCTGTCTAAGAGCCACGCAATGACTGGCTGGCGCATAGGTTATGTAGCAGGAGACCTTGAGATAATCAGGGCCATCTCAAACGTGCAAAGCCACACTACCTCAAACCCTGTATCCATATCCCAAAAAGCGGCCATCGCCGCGCTGAGAGATCCCGGCGCCTGGACGAGGCAGATGGTGACCGAGTTCAAAGCCCGTCGGGATTTCCTGCTGGAAAAATTGCGCGATATCCCCGACGTTGAATGCCCTGCGCCAGATGGGGCATTCTATGTATTTCCCAAGGTGTCGAAGCTTTATGGTGGACGTCTTGGGGCGCGCCAGATCAAGGATTCGGCGAGCTTCTGCGAAGCAGTCCTGAATGAGGCGAGGGTAGCCCTCATACCAGGGGCGGCCTTTGGCGATGATGAATGTGTAAGGATTTCCTATGCAACCAGCATGGATAAACTTGAGGAAGGCATCCGCCGATTGAAAGACGCCCTCAAGCTCATAAGAACCGGTGGAGATGGCTGATGCGCCGAGGATCTGGATTTGTGTTAAAGGTCTCCTTGTTTGTGATATCCCTGATTATGGCGGCTATCGCGAGCGCCGGGCAGTCTGTGGCGCCCGACGATGATCGCGCTGGCTCATCCTTAGATTGGAATAAGATCCTGGAGGAAAATGATTCCCCCTCACCAGATGACTGGAGAGGGCATCTTTTGAAGGCGATTTCCTATGCGAATACTGGCAAGATGCTGAAGGCCAATGATGAATTTGCGCTTCTCTCCGCAGGAGATTATGAAAAAAATGCAGCCCTGGTGGTACGCGAGAATTCCGCAAAGCTAGCTGCAAACCCTGATGATATCCTTGCCCTCAACTGTATGGCCTTCTCTTATTATGCCCTGGGGCAGGATGAAAAGGCTATAGAGCAATTTGAACGCCTCGTCCGGATAGACTCAAAGAACGTGTGGATCCGGCACTACCTGGCATATCTTTATACGCGTGTCGGAAGACTCGATGAAGGTATCTCCGTCCTGCGAGAAGCGCTGGAGATCGATCCAAAGAACGAATATACCCACCTGCTGCTGGGGCTCGCTTACCAAAAAAAGGGGTGGACGATCGCGGCGCTGCTCGAATTCCTCAAGGCGCCGAATGCCCGAAGGGAGGCCCTGAAGCTTCTAAGATAGCCCCCAAAGCCTCCTTTAAAGCGAGTTTCGTCTTATTGGACGGAGGCACTCCAAGTTCCTTCTCACCTCGCCCGGCGTGTGGCAGATTTCCCATCGTTTCAGGGATAATTCGACAACATCCAGTCCATACCCTTCTATTAATGGAACTTTCCCTTGCTATTCCATCGCCTAACATCTTATAATCAGCTTGTGGCTTTTGATCGCCCAAATAACCCGAGAATGTGGAGCCACACCCTCTGGAGAAAATGGCAGAGAATTTCGTGCCTTCATTTAGCAGGGCGCAATCTATCTTTATGGCGTCGATAAGGGCATAAATCATCTTCACAGCGCCGATTAGGGCGCAGGTCACGCCATTTAAGGAGTATGAGGCTGATGAGAATTGCAGTAATCGGCGGAACGGGCGTTTTAAGTCCGGAAATGCTTGAGAATGTGCAGGAATCGAGAGTCTCCACCAGATATGGTGAGGTTGAGTTCAAGACTGGGATATGCCGGGGCGAAGAAGTGATATTTATGGCAAGACATGGCGCAAGGCATACGATTCCCCCTCACCTTGTCAACTATCGGGCCAATATCGAGGCTTTGAGGCTGCTGGGAGTGACGAGGATCATCGCTACATCAGCCGTAGGTTCCCTGAATCCTGAGATGAAGCCCGGTGATAGCGTAATCTTGGACCAATTCATAGATTTCACAAGGGGCAGGATCAGCACGTTCTTTGAAGGCGGCGAGATGGGGGTAGTTCACACAGATTTCACTGAACCTTATTGTCCTGAGATTCGCTCCTGTCTCATCAACGCCGCCCGATCGCTTGGCATCCCGGTTCATGAAAGAGGTTGCTATGTCGCAACTGAAGGACCACGTTTTGAAACGCCCGCAGAAATCAGGGCATTTCGCATCCTGGGCGGGGATGTCGTAGGAATGACAAATGTACCGGAATGCGTCCTCGCGCGGGAAGCCAGCATTTGCTACGGGACCGTGGCTATAGTCACAAATTTCGCTGCAGGGATTTCGCCCACGCCTCTGACCCATGAAGAGGTTGTCCAGGTTATGAAGGAGAATGGTGACAGGTTGAGAAATATCATCATAAATTCTATTGCCGCTCTGCCACGGGAACGAAGGTGCCGATGCGGTCAGCATAAGGGGGCATTGGGTTGTGAGTGAGATTTTGATCTCCGGGGCCACGGCGCTGACGCTGGACTCCCAGAACAGCATAATCGAGGATTGCGACATACGGATCTCCCGGGACAGGATAGTCATGATGGGGAGAAACCTTGCGAGGCCATCTCCCAGTGATTCGTCCACCGTTATCGACGCAAGGGGCAAAGTGGTCCTACCAGGTTTTGTCAATGCCCATACCCATGCATCAATGACCCTATTCAGAGGCTATGCAGACGACCTGCCACTGGCTGAATGGCTGGAGACCAGGATATGGCCGGCAGAAGCGCGCCTTACCAAAGAGGATGTTTACTGGGGCGCGCTTTTGAGCTGTATTGAGATGATCAGGTCTGGCATAACCACCTTTGCCGACCAGTATTTCTTCATGGATCAAGTGGCAGAGGCAGTGAAGCTTTCCGGAATGAGAGCGGCGCTCTCCAGGGGCCTCATTGGCATTGCCCCCGGATCTGATGCTTCGCTGGATGAGGGCAGTGAATTATGCGCCACATGGCACAGGGCGGCGAATGATAGGATCACAACCATGCTGGGCCCTCATGCGATCTACACCTGCCCGCCCGATTATCTGGAAAAGGTCATAGAAAGAGCCAGGCAACTCAATGTTGGGCTTCATATCCATGTCTCCGAGACCCAGAAGGAAGTAAGAGAATGCATTGAAAAATACGGGAAATCGCCGGTTGCGATTTTGGATGATATCGGCCTGTTCGAGGTCCCCACCCTGGCTGCCCACGTTGTCCATGTATCTCAGGATGATATGGAAATCCTCGCGAGGAATCACGTAGGGGTCGCTCATAATCCTACAAGCAACCTCAAGTTGGCATCTGGGATTGCTCCTGTGCCCGAAATGCTGGAACGCGGCATATCTGTCGGAATCGGGACCGATGGGGCAGCAAGCAACAATAACCTTGACATGGTGGAAGAAATGAGGCTGGCTGCTTTGATTCACAAGGCTGCTTCCGGGGATCCGACCGTGATCCCTGCCTTTACGTCGCTCAGGATGGCCATTACATATGGCGCAATGGCGCTCGGCCTGGGGCATGAGATCGGCTCAATAGAACCTGGGAAAAAGGCTGACCTTATCATCTTTGACACAGACCGCCCGCACATGCATCCCGAACATGATATAATATCTCATCTGGTTTATTCCGCCCATGCCGATGATGTTTCTACGGTCATCATCAATGGAGAGGTTGTCATGAAGGAACGAAAGATCCTAACCTTGGACGAAAAGGAGATCCTAAGAGAAGTGGATCGGAGAGCAAAAAGGCTGATCAGTCCTTAAATGGAAAGGGGGAGCCAAATTGAGTATCATATTGTTGGTAATTCTGCTCGCTATCGCATTACTTTTGGTTTCCATCTACAATGGGCTCGTTTCGCTGCGCCAGCGCGTCAAAAATGCCTGGTCTCAAATCGATGTCCAGCTCAAGCGCAGGTATGACCTTATTCCTAACCTCGTTGAAACAGTAAAAGGGTATGCGGCCCATGAGAAGGAAACCTTCGAAATGGTTACCAGAGCCCGCGCCCAGATGGCGTCAGCCAAAACAGTTGCTGAGCAGGCTGAAGCCCAAAATGCAATTACCGGCGCCTTGCGGACACTGTTTGCAGTGGCGGAAGCTTACCCGGACCTGAAAGCCAATCAGAATTTCATGATGCTCCAGGAAGAGCTGGCCGGAACGGAGAACAAGATTGCGTATGCCAGGCAATTCTACAATGATACTGTGATGAAATACAATACCATGATCCAGTCCTTCCCAAGCAATATCATTGCCGGTATGTTTGGATTCAAACAAGAGGAATTCTTTGAAATAGAGGAAAGTTCTAGGGAGCCAGTAAAGGTCAAGTTTTAGGATTTGCAGGTGCATTGTGATCTCAAGCGATTTGTGACTATGAAAGCCTTGGTCGCTGCATACTAGAACAGGGGTGACCAAGGTGAAAAAGACACAATGTAAAGGTATCGCAGGATTGCTGCTTGTGTCCCTGGCTATTCTTACCTTATTGTTCCTGCTGCCCGGTGGCTCTCCTATTTCTGCCCATGAAGAGTTAAAAGATGGTTATTTTACTATAAAAGATATAAAAACTGAAAAGACCATCATGCAGACCGGTATTGTGGTCCGGAAAGGTGACAGGTTTCTGGACCACGATAACCATTTCTATGAGGTCACGAAAATCGACGGACAGGTTGCCTTTGCAAGGCTGGTTGAGGTTGTTGATCTGACCAGCAAGGCCCGGGAGTTTGAAAAGGCTATGGCCGCTGAATGGAAGGCCAGGGCAGAGACCGGGGCGGCCAAGATGGCCCAGGGCAGCCCCAGGATGGTGATCGCCACATATCATACCCACAGCGATGAATCATACATTCCCACGGATGGTGCCGCGTCCATCGAGCCCAGGGGCGGCATCTACAGAGTCGGAGCGACCCTGACAAGCACCCTCGAGCGATATGGAGTGAATGTCCATCATTCATATGCCATTCATCTTCCCCATGACGGAGCCGCATACGAAAGGTCCAGGAGAACGGCAGTTCAGCTGCTCAAATCAAACCCTGACGCCCTTTTCGACATCCACCGTGATGCTGCTCCTCTAGAGCAATATGTCACTACCATTGGGGGCGTCCCTGGAGCCCGAGTGATGATAGTAGTTGGGCGAGAAAACCCAAATATGTCAGCAAATGAACAATTTGCATGGGCGATAAAGTCCGTGGCAGATAGAGAATTTCCTGGCCTGATACGGGGAATTTTCTATGGGGCAGGCGGATACAACCAGGATCTCTCCCCCAGAGCGCTGCTCTTTGAGGTAGGAAGTCAAGAGAATAGCAGATATGCCGCGGAGCGTTCTGTGGCAGCTCTTACCAATGCGCTGCCGAGATTGCTATATGGGATCACAGGACCTCCTCCTGCGGGTCGAACGCCAGCAGCTAGAAGGGAACAAGCGGGGCGCGCCGCTCGAGAGTCAAGTAGAGCCTTGGTAGGAGTATTCTGGATAGTCGTCAGTCTACTTGTGATCGGTGCCACATACCTTTTTATCAACGAAGGTAGCTGGGCCGGAGTCAAGAAAAGGCTATCTAAATTGTTGAAATTGGAATTTCTGCACCTCATCGGGGTAAATATGCTGTCCCGGCATGGGAGAGAGAAGCGAGATATGACATCCCAGGGCAGGGGACAATCTGAGACTCAAGGTAAAAATCACGCGCCTGACGATACAAGAAACCGAGGCTGAATTTACATATATGATTGTCCGCTTATATTGGGAACACTGAATAGAGAGGCCAGCAAAAGGGGGGTTTCTTGTCATGGTCTTTTGGTTCCTACGACGCAAAGATAAGGAAGTGAAGGCTCCCGAAAAAACACGGGATATGGAATTGGCTAGTGAACTTGGCACAGGAATTACTAGCTCAACTATACAGTCAGAACACGCAAAGGAGGCGAGCGGGCCCGCCGTACAAGGAAAACGCGCAGAAGAGATTGTTGGGGCTGAGCGAGAAACGGTCGCCATGCGGAATATCCAAAGCAAGGCGCAATATCATGGCAGGGCACAATATCGCGGGGATGATGGCGTTTACGTCAGCCCGACCCCAATTACCGCAGGCAGCGAGGTCACTATCAAATATGACGGCCTCCTGGCGCGAAGCGGAGCAGACCAAATATATCTGCATTATGGATTTGGCGATAATGATAACTGGAAAGAGCCCAGGGATATTCCCATGACGCTAACTGTAGATAATATGTGGACCACAACAGTGCCGATAGATATCGATGAAACATCCAATCTTAATTTCTGTTTCCATGATAGCGCCAACAATTGGGATAACTTTAACAAGGCCAACTGGAGTTACCAGATCCATAATGGCGAAAACCCAACGCAATTCTAGAGTGCAATTTGAAAGCTCAAAGCAGGGATGGGACCTCCATCCTGGCCAATGGGGCAGCAGGAACGGAGGTCCGTTCCCTGACATTAGGTACCCGCGCCGCGAGGCACTATAAAATGGCGGAAGTCACCTTCACCCCTATCTGATGGCCCTCCTCGGATTTAGAGGGAGCATGTGGATAGAGCTTCCGGACCGCCTTATAATCCAAAGAGATCCCCAAAACATCTGAAAATCTATGGGAAAGGCCCAGATTGACACTAGACTGCTCATATGTCTCCCTTGAGGTTGGCACATTCTGGTATGTCTTATCAGAACCGGCGACCGTTACGGCCAGCTTTGTATGGGGCGCAAAGTGATATATGGCTTTCCAGGAATAGGCGACACGGATATACTCAGCATCTGGATCCTCATAGACATCTCTATCGTAAAGATCTGAGGAAAAGGAGAACTCAACAGGCTTTGAGGGTTTCAGGGAGAGATCGATGCCAATGATGGAATCCCGACGATTTTTGAGGGGGGCCAGAGAATAACTCCTGTTCCTTACGGCCGTCTTCAGAGTCAGATCCCATGTTGCGGATTCTTTAACAAGAGGATCCTTAGTGGGAGAGCTTCCGGCAGAAGAGCGCTGGGCGAAATGGATCCTGTCTAGGAAACCTCTATATG
The DNA here is from genome assembly GCA_013178415.1 of Bacillota bacterium. Classification (NCBI taxonomy): domain Bacteria; kingdom Bacillati; phylum Bacillota; species Bacillota bacterium. Next base: position 74,606 of record JABLXA010000003.1, read on the forward strand.
ATAATGCAGCGCCGGAGGAAGCCTGCTCATAGGAGCCGGAGGGGTCATAGGGATACCGCTTCTCGGCGCGGGCGAATTCCAGGTCCAAGGAGAATGGACCGAATTTCGGCGGCTGGATCGAAACCATGTAGCTGCTGGTAATCGAACTGGATTCTGGCTTGAACACATATACCTTCTGGCTCATGGAAGTCTCGACTTCACTCTTGAATCCCTTCAAAGCAGCCGAGGTGGGTTCAATCTGGAAAGACAGTTGCTTTTTCGTCTCGAAGTTCATGCTATCCTTCCGGAAAGGATATTCAGTCTGCGATGCATCCCAAACGGCTTTGAAGCCGAACCAGGATTTGCGGGGTTTCCACGCTAGATCGAGACCTGCTGATAATTTGGCCGTTGTATCACCTATATCACTCCATGATGAATGTCGTTGGATGGATAATTCGGACTTATATTTGAATTGGCGGGCCAGTGAGCCTGCCAGGTGGATGCCTGCCTCTCCATCTATGACGCCGCTTCCGGGGGCGGGTGTGGCAAATGAGATGTCCAGGGCTGCATTCTGTCCCGCAGGATAGCGAAAATCCAAATCTAAATCTACTCCATTTTGCAGCTTCCATGGATTCCCCTCCCAGTTGCCCCAACCGCCTTTGAATTCAGACCACCATTCCCCTGCCACCTTTGACTTCGTTGGCTTGAGGCCAGCCATGCCTGGCTCGACACCCGCTGCGGCCTTTACTAGCTCGACGCTTGCCCCCTCTTGATCCCTCTCGGGCATGAGGATCAAAACCTCATTGGGAGCCATGCTTACCTCAGTTGCTTCAACTGTCGGGCCTTCGCCTGGAACAATGATTAGGGGAATACATAAAAGCTGCAAAAGATGGGGGATCCTCCGGATCCCCCGGAGAAGTGCAAGAAAACCCATATACGACATCAACGACCTTTCCATTTTAGTATTTTGTCTGCTGCCGGGATACTTTGGCGTGAATCAGCCCATGCCTGCTATTCCCATTTATAACCCCCAGAAACTATACCATAATATTACATAACTGTAAACCTGACTATCCTTGTGAAATATCTCATTCTACGTGAAAAATCCCTTTTGATCTCTCATAGAATGCTGTCTCTTCTTCCAGGGGTGTTATTATGATCCTTGGAATGGTATAATAGCGCTTGTCAGGATACTGAAGAATATGAAGCAAAGGAGGGGCGGCTCCTCCCCCTATCTGAAATCAGGGGGCTCCGCCGCAGTTGGCCGATGAACGAAGTTCGTTGCAGGTTTGCTCCAAGCCCCACAGGTTATCTTCATGTGGGGGGTGCGCGTACTGCGCTTTTTAATTGGCTTTTCGCCCGTCATATGGGCGGTACATTTATCCTTAGAATTGAGGACACTGACGTCCAGCGTTCCACAGAAGAATCCGCTGATGCGATAATAGAGGCGCTCAGGTGGCTAGGTTTGGACTGGGACGAGGGGCCGGAGTCCGGCGGCGAATTTGGCCCATACTTCCAATCCCAACGTCTTGAGATCTATGCTGAGCACGCGAAGAAGCTCATTGAAACGGGCAAGGCATATCCATGCTATTGCACGCCGCAGGAACTCGCCGCCAGGCGCAAGGAAAGGCTTGAACGCGGAGAAGATCCGGGTTATGATGGGCGCTGTCGCGAACTCACCTCAGCCCAAAAGGCTCAATTTGAGCGTGAAGGAAGAAAACCTGCGCTCCGATTTCGCGTTCCTGAAGGACAGACAACGATCCACGACTTGATCAGGGGAGAAGTAAAGTTTGACAATTTCTCGTTCGAAGATTTTGTGATAATGAAATCCGACGGTTTTCCCATGTATAACCTGGCATGCGTCGTAGACGACTCCCTGATGAAGATGACCCATATTATTCGAGCGGAAGAGCATCTGCCCAATACGCCCAAGCAGGCGCTTCTTTATGAGGCGTTCGGCTACCAGTTGCCTCAATTTGCTCATGTATCTATGATACTAGGTCCTGATCGGACAAAACTAAGCAAGCGTCATGGCGCAATGTCAGTCACCCAGTACCGCGATATGGGTTACCTTCCTGAGGCCATGGTAAATTACCTGGCGCTTCTGGGATGGGCATATGACGCCGAACAGCAGATTTTCACCGTAGATGAGCTGGTGCAGAAGTTTTCCCTCGATGGGGTATCGAAGAATCCAGCGATTTTCGACGTTAAGAAACTCGAATGGATGAATGGTCAGCACATCAGGATGGCGAGCACAGAGCGTCTCGCCGAGCTATCAGTACCATTTCTCAGCGAAGCGGGACTCATTACAGAAGATCAGGCTCGAGAGAAAAAGGGTTATATTGTGAGAGTGGCCAAGGTCGTCCAGGAACGGCTCAAAACGCTTAAAGATGTGGCCACTGTAGGAGACTTCTTTTTCAAAGATGAGGTTGAATTCAATGAAGCTGCTGTAAACAAGTTCCTTGCAAAGCCAGGGGTCGACCAAATCCTTGCCCAGGTAAAGGATCGTCTCCAAAAATGCGAACCATTTTCGCAAGAGGAAACGGAAAAGGCTCTCCGCGGACTTGCAGACGAACTCGGCATCAAGGCGGGCGGAGTATTCCACCCTGTGCGCGTTGCTCTCACAGGGCGGGCGGAAAGTCCCGGCTTGTTTGAGATCATCGATGTGCTGGGTAGGGAGAAGACCATAGAGCGCATTGATGGAGCCCTGAGTAAAATCAGGGACTTGCCTGCCGTAGATCAAACGTAGATGCACATGCTCGGATGAAAGGCTGCCCATACAGGTGATGTGTGGGCTCCATGATGCTGGAGCTAGATCACAAGAGCCAGATCGTGCCTCATTCCCCGCCTAAAGGCGGAAGAATGAGGCACGGCCGTCTTCGAGGAACCTGTGGAGTCTCCGCATCCCCTCTTCGATATTTTCGAGGGAATTTGCATATGAGAAGCGCAAGTACCCTTCAGCATTTGCGCCGAAGTCGACGCCAGGCGCCACTGCTACATGGGCATGTTCGAGAATTTCGTTGGCGAAGCGATAAGAATCCTGGCAGAACATCCGGGCATTCGCAAGCACGTAAAATGCGCCCTTTGGCTCTACCTGGACCCCAAATCCAATTTCCCTGAGGCGCTTGATGATATGGCGGCGGCGTTTATCATAGATCCTCACCATGTTCCGAATATGTTCCTGGCATTCCGTAAACGCAGATATGGCCGCCCTTTGCGCAAAGGCAGGCGCGCAGATGAGGAAATTTTGCTGCATCTTTTGCATAGGGCGGATGAATTCCGGCGGGGCAATCACATAACCCAGCCTCCAACCGGTCATGGCATAAAGTTTGGAGAAACCATTTATGACAATAGCTTTATCGGTAAATTCAAGTATGGAATGCTCCCTCTCGCCATAAACCAGCCCATGATAGATCTCATCCGAAACAACGGGTAATTGGAGATTAGAAATAGCTTCGAGATCCTCAGGAGGTATCAGCGCACCTGTAGGGTTGGCCGGAGAATTCACGACTATTGCCCTGGTGCGCGGGTTGATCATTCGTTTTATCTCATCAACGCGATATCTATACCCGTCTTCCTCCTTCAAGGGAACCGTCCTGGGCACCCCGCCCGAATGGGCCACGATATTCTTATAGCATGAATATCCTGGGTCAGAAAGGATAACCTCATCCCCCGAGTTTATCAAAGCATCAAACACCAGGAGCATGGCCGGAGATGTCCCGGAAGTTACAAGGATTTGATCGGGTGATACATTCACCCCGTAGCGCTCATAATAATGGCGGCAGATGGCTTCCCTCAATTCAGGAAGCCCCAGACTCGTGGTATAATGAGTCTCCCCATCCCAGATGGCCTTTTGCGCGGCCTCTTTGATAGGTTTAGGGGTATCAAAATCTGGTTCCCCCACCTCCAGGTGAATAACATCGATCCCTTTTTTCTCCAGCAACCTGGCTTTTTCAAGAATATCCATGACAATGAACGGAGGCATGGCCTGTGATCTTTTTGATGGAATCCATACCGGTCCTGGCACTCCGAACTCCTCGGAAAGCGGCATAGACATAATGTTCACCCTTCTCCCTGCTAAAGTCACGCCGCAGTCGAAATCACTGGGACTGGCTAGCGTATAACCGTGATTATAAAAAATTTAATAGTACTTCGACGTCTATATGCATAATCCTTCTATTGATAGAGGAAAAATCAATTCATGTAGCCCCATCGGTCTTGCGACTGGTGGCTGAGCTGATTAACCTCAGACCTGCAATAAGCAAGCTCCTAGCTTCGGCTATGGAGTGGTTGACCAGTGTGCATATGTGCATCCAGAAAGACACATAATATGCACATACTGAGTGTATGAGGAAATCTGCCTATAATTTCTAGTACCTTCATAATTATTAATGATAGTCATAAATTATAAGCCGTTAGGGCATGCCAGGCAAGAGATGAGATCTCCTGCCTGAAGGCGAAAAGCCATAAAAAGTGGTGAAAGGAGGAATTGCATAAGATGCCTGAGGAGGCAAGAGAAATTTTGGAGGCAAATGATTCTGGCATTGCAACTGACGCGGATGGTCAGGAGACCCAAATGGTCACAACAAGCGAGGAGACAGTCCTGGATACTTCTAGAGCCGCCGAGACCATGCAGCCGGAAATTCCGCAACCCCATCCTGCTCCTAAGCGTAGGAGACACCGCTTCACGGACAATGAAGATAACATGATCCTAAAGGCACGCGAGGTCGAAAGGGGCGGAAGGAAGGAAACCCTCAAGAAAATAGCCCAAACTCTGGGAATGAGGCAGTCTTCAGTAGAAAGGAGGTACTACTTCCTGCTCCGGCGTGAAAAGGTCACCCACCAGAAAAGTGCGCGAGGTAGCATGGATAGATCTCCTACTCTAAATAAATCACCCAATGGGGGGGCTCAGGTAGCTCAGCAACCTTCCTTTTTCAAATCAGATGAGGAATTCCTGCAAACCCTGATCACCCTTCCGGCGAGAGTTGCGGCACTCGAAGAACGTACCCGCAACATGCTAGATCTAAAAGGCTTTATAGAGCACCTGGTTGAGGTTGATCGCCAGTTTGAGCGAGAACAGCAACTCCTTGATGAACTGGCGGCAAAAGATGAGGAAATTCATAGGCTGAAGGAGGATATGCAGGCCAGGATCGAAAGACTGAACCGCCGGGAAGAAGAGTTGAATGAGATTTATCAATTATTGGAGATAACTTTCCAACAGTTCATGAATCTTTCTTCGCTAGATAAACTGAGAGTCCTTGGAGATTTCACAGTCAAGATTGAAACGGTAATAGACAAATTTGGCAACATCATAAGAAGACGCCCAATAGCTGTTCGCTGAAATCGACAAAAGTAAATTTGAGGCCCGAAAATTCCCCCGGGCCTCAAATACTTAGTCATTCTACTCACATCCGCCCTGGCATCATCGGGCTATTACTGAGTAGGAAGGTTCTGATTCTGGAGGGCTGGCGATGTCAGGTTTGTCTCATTAGTATAAGATGCCGTCACAGACGGGATTGCCTGCTGAAGAGCCTGAGCGAATCCTGCCTTGACACCGCTTGCCGCCTGCTGGATCAGGGCCTGCTCCGCAGCAGCGATCATATTTCGCACCATCTGGCCACCTATACGGCCATTAACTGCCGATGGGAGATGCCCGAGATAGCCACCATTCTGGTTGAGATCCACGCCAACCTGGTTAGCTATTTCATACTTGAACCGATCCAGCCCCTGTCTTGCCTGGGGCAATACTGCCCTGTTACCACGCCTTGGCATTATATACACCTCCTGTTGTCTCGACCCCGCCTTCTGCACTTATTATGCTTCTGGCAATAAAACAAATGCTAGAACATGCAGGAGAGGTAGTAAACAACAGGTATTTACTTATGGTATTTGCCGTTTACGCATCCTCAAAGAAAGTGGCGTAACCTCAAGAAGCTCATCTTCCGAGATGAATTCTATGCACTGCTCGAGGCTCATTTCCCGGGGAGGAGTCAACTTCACAGCAATATCTGCAGTGGAGCTTCGCATATTGGTGAGTCGCTTTCTCTTGCACACATTGACCAAAATATCGTCTCTGCGCGCATTTTCGCCAACGATCATTCCTCTATAAACACTTATTCCAGGTCCGACGAAGAGATCGCCTCGTTCCTGCGCGTTTTCGAGCCCATAGGCCGCGGTTTCGCCGGTTTCTGAGGCAACCAAGGCGCCGCGAGAACGTATTTCTATTTCCCCGCTCCATGGCGCATAATGGTGGAAAGAATGGTACATGATTCCAAGTCCTTTGGTTTCTGTTAGAAACTCCGAACGCAACCCAAATATGCCACGTGTTGGCAAATGAAATATTAAAAGCACACGACTATCAGAGCGATTATTCATGTTTACAAGGTTCCCCTTACGCCGGCCAAGAAGCTCCATCACGACTCCGACATAGTCGCCTGGCACGTCTATAACCAACTCCTCTACCGGTTCATGGGTGACCCCATTGATTTCCTTGGTGACAACCCTCGGCCTAGAGACTTCGAATTCATACCCTTCTCTGCGCATAGTTTCAATCAGTATGGAAAGGTGAAGCTCTCCCCTACCATAGACAGTAAAGGCATCAGGCGAGTCAGTCTCCTCGACACGCAAACTCACATTAGATTCAAGCTCACGCCATAATCGTTCGCGAAGATGCCGGGAAGTGACGAACTGACCTTCGCGCCCGGCAAATGGACTCTTATTCACAAGGAAAGTCATAGCAACCGTAGGCTCATCAATTTTCACGAATTCAACGGGAACTGGATTATCAGGGTCTACTATGCTATCAGCCACATTCACATGGTCAAGCCCGGATACCACCACTATTTCTCCGACACCCGCCTCCTCGACCGGCACCTTCTTAAGTCCGTCGAAGACTGCAAGTCCGCTTACATATTGATGTTCCATCGTATCTTCCTGGGAATGACTTGAGATTATTGCAACTCTTTGCTTTGCCTTTATTGTCCCGTTCACTATCCGGCCTATGGCTTGTCGTCCTACATATGGATCATAGTCGATCATGGCCACGCCAAGCTGGAGAGGTTTTGCGTCATCACCTTCAGGGGCCGGGATGTGGTTTATGATGGCTTCAAAAAGAGAAATAAGATCCTTTCCTTCACTGTCAGGCGAAAGCGATGCCACACCTTTCGTGGCGGTAGTATAGATCACTGGAAACTCAAGTTGCTCATCAGAGGCGTCAAGCTCTATAAATAGATCCATGACCTCATCGAGCACCTCAAGCGGACGGGCGTTGGGCCTGTCCATCTTATTTATGACCACGATGAGTTTGAGGCCGGCCTCCATCGCCTTCCGCAACACAAAGCGCGTCTGGGGCATCGGGCCCTCGAAGGCATCTACCAGAAGTAACGCGCCATCTACCATCTGCATCACGCGCTCCACTTCGCCACCAAAATCCACATGCCCCGGAGTATCCACGATATTGATCCTGTGTCCCTTATAAAAGACTGCAGTATTCTTGGACATTATGGTTATGCCGCGCTCTCGCTCGAGGGCGTTACGATCAAGGATCCTTTCCTCAACAACCTGTCCCTCGCGAAAAACCCCGCTTTGCTTGAGCATCCCATCCACAAGAGTCGTCTTGCCATGATCAACGTGGGCAATTATAGCTATATTTCTAATAAGGTCTTTTTCCATAATTGTAGCTGCAGGGTCGTATGCCAGATCACACCTGTCGAACCGCCTGCCAAATCTCGTCGACACCTCGAATACTAGTATTGCTATATGACCGCAGATAATGATAGACCAGGCGAAGGAAAATGTAAACCCCTTCTCAGAACAAAACTGTCCATTCGAGGTTGAGGGTCTGGGTTTGACCTTCCTTGAATTGGGGTGGGCTTACATCCGGCCGTAGTCGGGAAGGTATTCAAGCGGTGGGCGGGGAGGCATTCAGATAATTCGCAACAGCCTCAGCCACTTTTCTATTCATGCCCGGGACTGTCATCAGGTCATCCAGGGCGGCAGCGCGGATACCTTCCACTGACCCAAATCTGGTGAGAAGGCGCTTGAGTCTCTTTGCCCCAACGCCAGGTATTTCCAAGAGAGAAGACTCTATTCCTTCCTTCTCTCGCAGCTTGCGGTGGTAGCTCACTGCAAACCTGTGAGCCTCATCCCTCACACGCTGCAAGAGAAAGAGGGCCTTCGAATTTGCCGGAAGCCTGATCGGGTCAGATCGGTCAGGAAGATATATTTCCTCAAATTCCTTTGCAAGCCCAGCAATTGGAATATGATGGAATCCTGCCGAATTCAGCGCTTCCACGGCATAGCTCAGTTGTCCCTTGCCCCCATCAATCAAAATGAGGTCGGGAAGCCTGGCAAATCCGGATTTTGGACGACCTGTTCCCCCCGATAGGTCGGCGTCAGTCATGGATGAATCTACAGCATCCACGTCAGCGGGCTCAGCCAGCCCGGCATTGGACGAAGAATTTCCTGCACATTTACGGGCACGCGCAAGGCGCCTTGTCAAGACCTCTTTCATCATAGCGAAATCATCAGGGCCTGCCACTGTCTTGATCCTAAAGCGACGGTATTCAGACCTGGCCGGCCGGCCATTCTCGAACACAACCATGGAACCCACGGCTTTTCTTCCCTGGATGTTGGATATATCATAGGCTTCTATTCTGATAGGAGGAGACGGAAGACCAATCGCAAGCTGCAGTTCCAGCACCGCCCTTTCCTCCATGCTCTGCCGCGCAGCATCCTGCCGGAGCGCGTTCTGCAAAGTTATTTCAGCATTCTCAGCCGCCATATCGACCAGCGCCTTCTTATCCCCTCTCTTGGGCACTACCAGCTTTGCGGATGACAGCCATCTAGCGATAGCTTCATGGTCTTCAACCTCATGTTGCAGCAGGATCAAAGGAGGTATCCATGAGGCGGAACCATAGTATTGTTTTATGAAAGACCCGATGATCTCTCCGTCACTCGAATCCCCCGTATTCTCCAATATGAAATGCTTGTTGCCCACGAGTTTCCCTGCCCGGACCTGGAAGACCTGCGCTATAGCGAGATCTCCCTCCCTCGCCATGGCCACGACATCTTCATCCACCGGCGAAATGGAGACCACCTTTTGCTTCTCCATTATCCTCTCAATATTGAAAATCCTGTCCCTCAGAACCGCCGCGCGCTCAAAATCCAGGAGAGTAGCAGCAGCCTGCATCTCTTTCCGCATCGAGCGAAGCAGTTCTTCTTGCCTTCCTTCCAGGAATAGGCATATCTGGTCGATCAATTGGCGATAGGCTTCCCTGGTGATATTCCCCGAACAAGGTGCAAGACACCTTCCAATGTGATGGTTCAAGCAAGGCCTGGAATTCGGACCCTGCCCTGAACTACCACCCTCCTGGATATCCCGTTTGCAGCCTCTAACCGGGAAGAACCGTTTCAAGAAAGCCAGGGTTTCCCGCAAAGCCCCGCTGTCAGTATATGGGCCGAAATACCTGGATCCGTCATCCACAACCCGTCTTGTGATGAAAATCCGAGGAAAAGGCTCGGCCATGGTCACCTTGACATACGGATATGTCTTATCATCCCTCAAGCGAATGTTAAACCAGGGATGATGCTTCTTTATCAAGGTGTTTTCAAGGATGAGAGCCTCGACTTCTGAATCTGTCACAATATACTCGATATCGCGAATCGCAGACACCATGACCCTGGTCTTTTGAGAAAGCCCTGACGGGTCATGAAAGTACGAGCGGACCCGCGATCTCAGCGAGACCGCCTTACCTACGTAGATTATCTCGCCATTCTGGTCCTTCATAAGGTAAACTCCCGGGCGATCCGGGAGATTCTTGAGGATATCCTCGATCATGGCCTTAGACATCTATCTCCCAGCACAATATAATCTCGCTTCATCGCCTTGTTCTTCGAGATGAAGCATCTGCCTCAAAAACTGGCCTGTATATGACTCAGGAACCATGGCGACCTCTTCTGGTGTGCCGGTCGCGACCACTGTTCCTCCCCGTTCTCCGCCTTCAGGCCCCAGGTCGATGATATAATCAGCCGTCTTTATCACATCCAGATTATGCTCGATGACGACCACTGTGTCACCTGCATCAACCAGTCGCTGGAGGACCCCCAGGAGCTTTTCCACATCAGCGAAATGCAGGCCTGTTGTAGGTTCATCGAGGATATAAAGAGTCCTCCCGTTGCTCCTCCTTGAAAGCTCAGTTGCGAGCTTTACCCTCTGGGCCTCTCCTCCCGATAGAGTCGTGGCAGGCTGGCCCAGCTTTATATATCCAAGCCCGACATCATTCAATGTCGCTAGCTTGCGCTGGATTTTTGGGATATTGCGGAAGAACTCAAGCGCTTCCTCAACCCTCATATCCAGGACTTCCGCGATATTCTTGCCTTTATACCTTACTTCAAGAGTCTCCCGGTTATATCTCTTCCCCTTACAGACATCGCATGGGACATAGACATCCGGGAGGAAATGCATCTCTATCTTTATGATACCATCACCATGGCATGCCTCGCATCTTCCGCCTTTGACATTGAAGCTAAAACGTCCAGCTGTATATCCCCTGATCTTGGCCTCAGGGGTCTGGGCAAAGGTCTCCCTGATAGGATCAAAGGCCCCGGTATAAGTGGCTGGATTGGATCTGGGAGTCCTCCCTATCGGGGACTGGTCAACATCTATCACCCTATCAAGATGCTCAAGGCCAAGGATCGTATCGTGCTGGCCAGCCTTGGCGGTGGCTCCATTCAAATCATGAGCTAGCTTCCGGTAAAGGATTTCATTCACAAGGGTGCTCTTTCCCGAACCGGAGACTCCGGTAACGCACACAAAAACGCCCAAAGGTATGTCAACATTTATGTTCTTGAGATTATGCTCCCGTGCTCCTACGATCCTGAGCCAATTGCCAGTGGGGGCCCTCCTCCGCGAAGGGACCGCTATCTGCCTCTTCCCGCTCAAATACTGACCAGTTATGGACTCCGGACATTTCATGATCTCATCTACAGTGCCGGCAGCAACGACCTTCCCGCCTTCGCTGCCTGCCCCGGGTCCAATATCGATCACGTAGTCACTAGAACGAATCGTCTCTTCATCATGCTCAACCACTATGACCGTGTTCCCCAGGTCCCGCAAGCGCAACAGGGTATTGATCAATCTCCGGTTGTCCCTCTGATGCAGGCCTATACTTGGTTCGTCTAGAATATACAGGACGCCGACGAGGCTCGAGCCGATCTGGGTTGCCAGCCTTATGCGCTGCGCCTCTCCCCCCGCGAGGGTTCCAGCGGTCCTGTCAAGGGTCAGGTAATCCAACCCCACATCCACCAAGAATCCCAGACGTTCCCGGATTTCCTTCAATATCTGACGGGCAATTAGCTCCTCCCGTGGAGTCAATTTCAGACTGACAAAGAAATCTCTAGCATCTACAACGGTCATCCGTGTTACATCAATGATAGATTTTCCTGCTATGGTCACAGCCAGGCTCTCAGGCTTAAGTCTCGCCCCATTGCACGCAGGGCAGGGCCTGGATCCCATGAATTGCTCGATTTCCTCCCGAGCCTGGTCCGACTGCACCTCCCGGTATTTACGCTCAAGGTAGGGAATGACACCTTCATAGGTGGTTTCATACCACCGATATTCGCCCTCAAAGTTGTGATAGCGGAACCTAAACCTGCGATCGCCAGCGCCATGCAGCAGGATGTGGCGTTCTTCTTGTGACAGCTTGCCAAGGGGTTTCTTCATATCTATGCCAAATTCCCGGCATACCGCATCAACACGAGCAGCGAAGAAGTCGCTGCGCGTGCCATTCCACGATCCCCGCCATGGAACTATTCCCCCATCTTCGATGGAACGGGCATAGTCGAGGACCAGCTCAGGGTCCATCTCCCATTTACTTCCCAACCCCGCACAAACGGGGCAGGCCCCATAAGGACTATTAAATGAGAACATCCTGGGCGCAAGTTCTTCAAAGCTGATTCCGCAATCCGGACAGGCGAACTTCTCGCTGAATACAAGATCCTGGTCAGGGAGGCTGATTATGGCGATCCCGTCCCCCAGCTTCATGGCCGTTTCCACCGAATCCGCAAGCCGCGCCTCTACCTCGGGCCGCACTATCAACCTGTCCACCACAGCCTCGATCGTGTGTATCTTATAGCGCTCAAGGTTTATATCCTCTGAAAGCTCATGAATCTCGCCATTGATGCGGACTCTGACAAACCCCTGCTTGCGGATGTCTTCAAGGACTTTCTTATGTTCGCCCTTTTTCCCCCTGATGATGGGAGCGAGCACTTGTATCCGAGTCCCCTGAGGAAGCGATAGGACCTGGTCTACCACCTGTTCCGGGGTTTGCTGCGCGATGGGCCTGCCGCATTTGTGGCAATGGGGCTGCCCTATGCGAGCGAAAAGCAATCGCAGGTAGTCATATATTTCTGTGACTGTTCCCACCGTTGACCGCGGGTTGCGGCTCCCGCTCTTCTGATCAATGGAAATCGCCGGCGAAAGCCCCTCAATATAGTCGACATCTGGCTTGTCCATCTGGCCCAGAAACTGCCGGGCATATGACGACAAAGATTCCACATAGCGTCTCTGGCCCTCAGCGTAGATAGTATCAAAGGCAAGAGACGACTTGCCCGACCCGCTGACCCCTGTGATTACCACAAGCTTGTTCCTGGGGATCTCCAAATCGATGTTTTTTAGATTGTGCTGTCGCGCCCCTCGAATAATCAATTTCTCTTTGCTCATCATCTGCTCCTTGCGATTCTACTGCAGCAGCCTGTTGCGAAGCTCGCGAATTTGATCTCGTATCTCCGCGGCCCTTTCAAATTCCAGGGCCTCAGCAGCCTTCCGCATTTCGGATTCCAAGTCCTTGATGTATTTGGAAAGCTGCTTATCAGTGAGGTTCTCGGGTACCTCAACCGGTTTCTTGGCCTCACCAGGCTCTTCCTCTGCGCCCCCGGTGAACTTCGACATATCGAATATCGCTTTGCGTATAGTCTCAGGCGTGATATTGTGTTCTTCATTATACCTTATTTGAATGCGCCTGCGTCTTTCGGTCTCGTCAATAGCCCGGCGCATGGATTGGGTTATGACATCAGCGTACATTATAACCGTTCCATCAACATTTCGTGCAGCGCGCCCTATGGTCTGAATGAGCGAAGTCTCAGAGCGCAGGTACCCCTCTTTATCTGCATCAAGAATCGCTACTAGAGAAACCTCAGGAAGGTCCAACCCTTCCCTCAATAGGTTTATTCCCACAAGCACGTCGAATCTGCCCAACCTCAGATCCCTCAGGATCTGAACCCTTTCGATGGTCTCGATATCCGAATGCAGATAGCGAACCTTGACTCCCACCTCGGCCAGATAGTCAGTAAGATCCTCCGCCATTTTCTTTGTCAGTGTAGTGACGAGGACCCTCTGGCCTCTATCAGTTCGCATCCTTATTTCCTTCAAAAGATCATCGATCTGGCCCTTGGTAGGCCGCACCTCCACTTTCGGATCCACCAGGCCGGTAGGCCTGATGATCTGCTCTACGATCCTGTGACTCACCGATAATTCGTAGGGCCCAGGAGTCGCTGACACGAAAATGACCTGGTTTATATGCCTCTCAAATTCCTCAAATCGAAGAGGCCGATTATCGAAAGCGGATGGGAGCCTGAAACCATATTCGACCAGACTTTCCTTGCGCGAACGGTCTCCTGCGTACATAGCGTGCAATTGGGGAATCGTGACGTGCGACTCATCTACGAACATGAGAAAATCCTCCGGGAAATAATCGAGCAAGGTAGCCGGGGGCTCGCCGGGCGCCCTGCCGGTCAAGTGCCTCGAGTAGTTCTCGATTCCCTGGCAATACCCTACCTCCTGAAGCATCTCCAGGTCATACCTTGTCCGCATTTCAAGCCTCTGAGCCTCAAGGAGTTTCTCCTGGTCTTTCAATTCCTTTAACCGCTCCTCGAGCTCCGCCTCGATCCCAGCAATGGCCCGCTTCATTTTCTCGTCAGAGGTTATAAAATGTGTGGCCGGGAAGATGGTCACGCGGTCGAGCCTGTGCAGCACCCTGCCAGTAATGATGTCAGCCTCAACTATACGATCAATTTCATCTCCGAAAAATTCTATTCGTATGGAATTCTCCCCATATGCCGGGATGATCTCAACGGTATCTCCTCGAACCCGGAAGGTGCCGCGCACAAAGCCAATGTCATTCCTGGCATAGTGGATTCTAACCAGGTCCCGCAAGAGCTGGTCACGATCAAGTATGTCCCCTGCCGCTACAGATACAGTCATATTCTGGTAATCCTCAGGAGAACCCAAACCATATATGCAAGATACGCTAGCCACTATGATGACATCACGCCGCTCCAGCAAAGCGCTTGTGGCGGCATGCCTCAGACGGTCCAGCTCATCATTGATGGATGCGTCTTTCTCGATATAGGTATCTGTATGTGGGATATAGGCCTCGGGCTGATAGTAATCATAGTAGCTGACGAAATATTCTACAGCATTCTCCGGGAAAAACTCCTTGAACTCACTGCACAGCTGGGCCGCCAGGGTCTTATTATGAGCTATCACAAGAGTTGGCCTCTGCACAGCCTCGATTACCCCGGCCATGGTAAATGTCTTGCCGGTACCCGTAGCGCCCAGCAGCACCTGAAACCGCTCCCCGGCCTTCAGACCCTCGACAAGCTCAGCAATAGCCTTAGGCTGGTCCCCTTTGGGTGTGAATTTTGAGACTAGCTTAAATCGATTCTGAGCGCTCCTGCGGCGAGGCAGGGTGACTCTTTCTTGTGCAAATTCCCCTATCTGACCCGCGGCCTTCATGTCTGTCCTCCAAATTTAAAAGCAAAATAGCCCATGATTAAGGATACCACTATAGATCCGCGGGTTCAAGATCAAGGAGAAACACAGCTGAACATCTGATATAAGGCACCACTATATGGAATAGGGTGGTTGGCTGAGAATCTGCTTAGATGCGGCCTTCAGGTCTTGGTCACCCAACTGGTCAGGATAAACTAAGTATGATAAAATGATCCCGAGATTGCGAAATATACCCAAACTGGGGGCACAGGAGATGGATGAGCCCATATTACTTGATAAGGAGGCGATCCGGGCAGCGACATTAATTCTCGATTATGTCCGGGCGATGAAGGAGGTGTTAATTAAGGATGCACAAGGTGCTCAAGAATAGAATGAACCAGCGCGAGGAATTGATTGAATCAGCACGGAAATACATAGAAACGATTAGCGGGAAGATTGGTCCACTTTGCGCCGTCTTGATCGGGTCCGTGGCCAGAGGGGATTTTAATTTGCATAGCGACATCGACATTCTTGTCATCTCCGACCAGCTCCCGTCCCATCCCCTTGAACGTTCAAGATTCCTATATCGTTATGCCATACCACTCCTTGATGTTAAAGGTTACCTCCCGTCCGAGGTTGCTCTTCTCAAGGCACGCCGTAATCCCCTAATACTTGACGCGTTAGCCCATGGCATTCCCCTCGCCGATAATGGCTTCTGGCGCGGCATTACATCGGGGATTGATGGGGCAGGCACCCATAAACTTACACAATAAATGGCGGAGAGCTTCATTTCCTTCCGCCACGAATGCGATCTATGAGCCTCTTCAAAATCCCATCCGGCATGACTTCCATATAAAAGGTCTCGTCCGGCTCGGGGACAAAGACTATCCCGAGCTTTTCGATATCCGCGGGGAGGATCTTTGTGACTCTCTTTTCTGACCCATCAGGGCCACGGTGGATAGCTTCGATGTAATAGTGGGGAACAGGATCTCCCATTACCTTCATTATATCGGAGCTTGAGTCTACCCTTTCTCCATTGATGGACAGAATGATATCTCCTGGAGCAAAGCCTACCCTGGATGCAGGCAATCCCGGCACCACATCTAGGATCCTCACGCCCCTCACTGGCTGCGAAAAGAGCGGGGCTCTACCGAATTCCATACGCCTTCCCACCTGGATTACAGCCTCATGTCCCAGCGGAGAGAATATAGCTGCGGCGTACTTCAATAGAGGATATTTTACAGAAGCCACCGCAAGGCATAGAAGGATGAGGCTGAATAAGAGAAGATGAAAAGACGTAATCCTGCTCCGCTCGCCAGGCATGCGCGCGAGGGCGATATCCCCATATCCCAGGGCTGCAGGCAAGGCGAACATCGCATAGACCAATTCGTGTCCAGAAGGGACCGAGATCGTGGACTTTATCAACGGCCACCAGTCGGGCATCTTGATCATATCCCGCGCCATATCCTGAAGCTGTGCCAATTCGGGGGGCAAGACCATCATGGCGACTATAGGCACGGGCCAAAATCTCTGGAGCGCGAACCCTCCCATAATTTGGCCCTTTTTATCCTTCAGGAAGACAGGCACCTTATTTTCATCCCCGCCAAGCCAGATCAATATGCTTTCGATCATATGCAGCACAGCAACCAATGCCATGAGTTCCGGCACGCCTATCTTGGGGAGGCCAAAGACGAGGTTTGAAAGGGCTACGATGCCGCCGGCATAGGAGAAACAAAGAAATCGTACATCCACTAGCATGAGGAATATGGCTAATGGCCAGACATATGAGATACCTGCGCCAGTCAGCGTTACTCCAAGGAGAATGAAAATGAAACTGCCTATGATCCCTCCTGCAAACCCGTAAATAAGGGAGGAAATTGTCATTCTCATGGGTGATATAGAGGTAATTCCTAGCATCCTCTCCTGTAATTTCGCGACACGAGCATACTGCATCCCCACGAGAAAGATGACAATCCAGAAAAAGTAATTAAAGATTACGCTTGGCAGCACCATGAACATTGCCAGCAGGATCTTTCCAAAGGGAAACATTCAAGAGCCAGACCAGCGATCTATGCCGCGGGCCTAGACTTGGTCACCCCCTTATGTCCCGCCTCGATCTTCTTGAGGTGAGGCTGCTTTTCGCGTTCCTCCTGGATCTTCTTGAGGAGGACCTGCTTTGCCTTTTCGAGTTGCGTATCTTTGATCTGTTTCGGAGTGGATGAACCCCCTGAATCCGACGACTTATCTGGGACCGGCAGCTCAACATAAATATCAGGCTTGAGCCCGGTGCCGTGAATCGACCTGCCTAAAGGGGTAAGATAACGCTGCACTGTTATGGTCAATCCAGAACCGTCACTTAATGGCTGGATTATCTGAACCACTCCTTTGCCAAAGGTTTTGGTGCCCACCAGATCGGCGACCTTCAGATCCTGCAGGGCGCCGCTCAGGATCTCAGATGCGCTTGCCGAATATTCATTTACCAACACCACCATGGGGAGGGAAAATCGTTTGCCAGGGCCTGCATAGGTCGTCTGTTTCAAACCATCCCTATCTATTGTATGCACTATCGGCTTTCCTTCGGGAATGAACATCTGCGCTATTTGCACTGCCAACTCAAGGAGCCCGCCGCCATTGAATCGAAGGTCAAGTATCAAGCCCTGCATACCTTCCTTCTCCAGCTTTTCGATGGCACTTCGCATTTCCGCGGCTGTATCTTTTCCTTCAAAGTTGGCCAAAATCACATATCCTATCTTATTGTCCAGCATCTTGGCTTCGACCGGTGGAGGAGCCTTGACAGTGTCGCGTATGATTTTAAATGTAAGTGTTCCTTTTTCGCCCTTTCGTTCAACGCCAAGAATCACCTGCGTGCCCTTCTTGCCTCTCATCAAGCTTACTGCATAGTCAAGGGCCATGTCTTTTGTTGATTTTCCATCGATCGTGACTATATGATCCCCGGGTTTTAGCCCTGCCTTATACCCTGGAGTGCCTTCGAGAGGGGCGATCACCGTCAGCATATTGTCACGCAGTCCCACAGTAATACCTATACCGTCAAACTCTCCCTTCGCATCCTCCAATAAAGTCAGGAATTCTCGCGGATTCATGTATCGAGTATAGGGATCTCCTAGCGTCGCCAGCATTTCAGGAATGGAATGGTTCTTTAGATATGCCTTGACCAACTTGCCGGTGTCAACCTTATCGATATAGTACCGCTCCAGACTCAGGATCACCTCGATAGCTGTGGCATCAGAGGCCCGTCCCTGCTGGTTTTCAGCATTTTCCTTGGGCGCATGGGATTCTCCAGCCATAGTAGCTTTTAGAGAGGGAAGAGCAATACAAAGAATGACGATCACTATTGCTAGGGCCATGAGGCGAAAGCGTCTTTTCCGCCCGACCATCTTATCAACCAGGTTCATTATTGCGGTCAACACCTTTCAAACTTGACTACCGCGGCAGCCATTTCGTTTTCTCTATCTCAACCATTTCCATGGGCTCACCGGGACACCCTCCTCCCGCACCTCAAAATGCACATGAGGTCCGGTTGCAAGGCCCGTTGCTCCAACCCTCGCTATCAGCTGCCCTTTTTTCACCCAATCTCCATTAGATGCAAGTAGCACTGAATTATGCCCATATAGAGTTGAGAGCCCCCCACCATGATCAATGATCACGGTGTTACCATAGCCGCTTATCCACCCGCTGTAGATCACTGTGCCATCTGCCGCGGCCACTACGGGAGAACCCTGGGGAGCCGCTATGTCGATCCCTGAATGAAAGCGGGCCTGGTGGAGAATTGGATGCATTCTATTGCCGAAATCTGATGAAATCCTCCCTCTCACAGGCATGACAAACGCACCGGACCATTTTATCTCTACCTTACCTGACCTGGCGCGCTGATCCTGCAATTCTTTTATGACCCTGGCAAGCTGGTTGGACATAGCCTCAAGTTCATCAAGGGCCTGCTCATAATTCTTTCTCTCTCCCTGAATTCGCGCCAACACCCTGGCGCGCTCCCTGCGCTGATTTTCAAGGGTCTTATGTTCCTGAGCGATCCTTGCCTCTATCTTTTGCAGGTTCTTTCGCTTTTCCACAAGGGCAGACCTGCGTTGGTCTATCTCGGCCATCTGCACCTTGATAGACTCTGCCTCGGCGCGCACTTCACCATATATCTTCGCATCATATTCAAGACAGCGGGAGATCATATCAACACGGGTTATCAGATCAGTGAAACTGCGAGTTCCTATCAAGAGCTCCAGATAGTTCAAGGGGCCATTCATATATAATGCCCGGAGCCTGCTGCTAAATATGGACAGCCTCTTGGATAGGGCGCGTTTCTTGGATGCAAGGTCCGCCTCCGCCAATTTGAGCTGCCTCTCCGCGGCAAAGATATCCTTGCTGACAGCGTCCAGCTGCAGGTCGAGCTTTCTCAGGCTAGCCTCTGACTTGTCCAACTCCTTCTCTATTCTATCAAGCTCAGCCAGCACTCCTCTTTCTTGGTTTCTTATCTTCAGGACGAGATTTTTGGTGGCGGCAATCTTAGAGTTAACGGATTTTAATTCGCTCTGTTTCTTTGAAAGGTCATCAGCTCCAAGAGCGTTTGAAGATAAGAGGAGAACCAGTAATAGGAATATGAAGACAGGCAGAATAGACCCAAATAATGGGGTCGATTGAAAAGCCGTATCCTGAGACCTTTTCGCTGCAAACCGTATCTTTTTGGTGAACACCTTTTTCCTCCGAATCTTTATGCCTTAAGATATCTTCTTGTAAAGCCCCAGCTGGCCACCGCGCCCATCAACGCCCCTATCCCCACGAGCCCCAGGCAGGTCAATCCGATGATCAGGCGATCTGTAACGACCGGGATGAAGGGCGCTCCAGAATTAAGGTATCTAAGACATGCCTGGTAACCTGCATATAATACAAGACAGGATATGGCAGCGCCTGACATTCCGATAATTATCCCCTCCAAGATGAAAGGCCATCTGATAAACCAATCGGTTGCTCCAATCAGACGAGCTATTTCTATCTCGCGGCGACGAGAGAAAATGCTCAATCTGACTGCATTTCCTATGATAAATACCAGGAGTGATGTCATAATGGCAAAGAATGCGACTGCTATGACACCGATGAATCTGGTAGCAGCAAAAAGTGCCTCTGCGAATCCCTTGCCGTAGTTTACTGACTCCACTCCGGCAAATGCTTCAATGGTCCCTGCCAGGGAAGCTGCCTTTCTCGGATCCTTAAGTTTAATATCGATGGCATCAGGAAGGGGATTCTCTTCTAGCACATCAAACAAAAACTGTTTATCTTTCAATTGCGCCTTGAGGGCCTTTAGACCTTCATCTTTTGAGATGAAATCCAATGACTTCACCTCCGGCAAGGCCTCTAATTTAGACTGAAGATTCTTGATCTGAGATGGGCTGAGTCCATTTTTCAGGAAGACCCTTATCTCAACACGCGACACCAGAGATCGGGAAAGATAATCCAGATTCACAAAGACCAGAGCCAGTGAACCGAGGATAAAGAAAGAAGCGACTATTGTACTGAGTGACATAAGACTGATGCCGCGCCGGGCGCCCTTTAAAGCCTCAGATATGTAATAACCAAAAGTGTGGAATCTCATCCTTTATAGGCGCCCCCATCCTCGTCCCTAACTATTCGCCCGTGGTCAATCTCAACCACGCGTCTCTTCATCCTGTCTACAATAGCCTTGTTATGGGTAGCCATGATCACCGTAGTGCCATTTCGATTTATTTCCTCGAGCAATTCCATGATGCCGAAGGAGGTGTCAATATCTAGGTTGCCGGTAGGCTCATCAGCAAGCAGAATGTCAGGCCGCTTCACAATGGCCCTGGCGATCGAGACACGTTGTTGCTCTCCTCCAGACAGATTTTGCGGCAGCACCTTGGCCTTATCTTGTAACCCCACCAGGCGCAAAACATCTGACACGCGTTTCCAGATCTCGTAATTCGGTCTTTCCATCACTCTCAAAGCAAAGGCGATATTCTCAAATACTGTCTTATTGGGAAGCAGCTTGAAATCCTGAAAGATCATTCCGATCCTCCTGCGCAAGTAAGGAACTTCCCATGGTTTGAGCCGACAAATGTTCTTGCCATCTATAATCACGTGTCCCGTCGTTGGGAGTACATGACGAACTAAAAGGTTTAGGAAGGTCGTCTTCCCCGCTCCGCTGGGCCCGACAAGGAACACAAATTCTCCATCCCTGACAGAAAGATCGACATTCACCAGTGCGGCTGTCTTGTTTGGATATACTTTTGAAACTCGATTCATGCGAATCATCAGACTAACACTCCAGTTTGTCCGATTATTTTCCGATATCCACTCTCATCTGGCCCGGACCATACCTCCGGGCCCGGAGCGGCTTGCGATAGTTTCAGCCTTTTCCCTGAAGCTTTTTCCTCTAAATTGCATACTTCGATAACATGTTACAAAACCCTGCATGACCTTACTTCCAATAGATTGAAATCGCATTTGGGTGAATCCTCACCCCACTAGAAAGGATTTCGCGCCCAACTCCCGGTTGGAAGTCGAAAGCATCCAGCGCGGAATTGCCATCAACGAGTTTTTGCACTATCGCCGCGCTTCACCAGTTGACTTGTCGCGCCTCAGTCTAAGCCCCAGGCATAGCCTCAATGCCTCATGCATCATCACAGCCCACATAAATCGGGGCAGATTCCATACTCTCCGTATCCTAGCGGGCTCAGACAGGACACGATAGAGCCATTCCAGGCCAGCTCTTTGTATCCATAATGGGGCCCTCTTTTTGATCCCGGCGACCACATCGAAGGCCCCACCTACACCGATATACAGGCCAGGGGGCAATTTGCCTGCGGACCGCATCTTGTCGATCCATTTCTCCTGTTTCGGAGCGCCCATAGCCACGAAGAAGACCCTGGCGCCACTGTTCCACATGGAACATAAGACATCCTCCTCTGCATCTTCTCCTTTGAAATAACCATGATGCGCTCCTAGGACGCGAAGGCCGGGGATATTCTCCTCTAGGCGTTTTTTAGCGGATTCAACGACCTCTGGCGCGCTCCCAAGAAGATACACACCCATTCCCCACTGAGGCAGGGCATGCATGATGGAAAGCATCAAGTCATAGCCGGCTACCCTTTCTGGAACCGGCCAACCGGAAAGGCGAGCGGCCCACACGACGCCCGCGCCATCTGCAGTGACCATATCAGCTGCCCTTATGATGCGGGCAAGCTCCTGATCACCTCTGGCTAATATACATATCTCAGCATTCATGGTAACGACATGAGATACGGCATCACGCCGGGCCATCTCCCCTGCACGTTCCGTCGCCTCCCGCATATCGATGGAATCAACAGGGAAACCCAATATATAGACCGTGCCTGGCTTTCTCTTTCGCGCAGTTTCCACGGCTAGGACTGCAGATTTCCGACTTTTCTCCCGGAGCGCCAGGACCACGTCTTCACGTGGAAAGCATACATTTGCCAGCGGAAAACGCCCATTCTCTGGTTCCGCTGAACCGGGGGCGCCGCCTGGCTCTTTTCCCCGTTGGTTCAAAACAGCTGCGGCAGCATCATATATCTGTTCAGATGAGACATCATCCACTTTGAGAGGCTTACCGCAGCCCAGCTCCGCTGTTAAGGCTTCTATCTTGGGGTCATACGAAATCGCTATGAAAGGAGTGCCCGAATTCGCGGCCATTATGAGAGAGTGGAGGCGCATCCCGATGAGCAGGTCCAACTCCTGAATCTTCGCCATGACCTCTTCCGGAGATCTGCACTGGCTGACCGGCGCAGGCTTACCGCTTTTCCCCGTAATTTCAGCTGAAATTTCATGGCATATCTTGTCATCTACAGCATGATGGAATGGCATGAGAACGCAATCAGCATCAAAGTCCTTAATGAGACGACTTGCTGCCTCAGCTATGGCGCGCCTATAACGTCCAGACCCATTCCATTCCCTTGGCGCTATGCCTATCCTGAATTTCGAACCCGGCCGCCCGCCCAGCCGGTCCGGTCGCCAATCCGCCCGGATCTGAAGTTCTCTGAAATCTAGACCGAAAACAGGGTCTGCCACCACATGGATCGAAGGTCGATTGATGGCCAGGGCGTCGAGTGCCTTTCTGGATTGCTCGTCACGTACAGTGATGACATCACAGCGATTCAAGAACCTGCGCGTCACAATCTGGCTGATTCGGGACCTGAATGGCCCTATCCCCTGCGCATAGACCATTACAGGCACTCCAAGAGACAGTGCCAGCCCCACCATGCCGAGATAGTACCAAATGGAACGGAAGCTGGTCACATCTTGAAACAGGCTCCCGCCCCCACTGATGAAGAGCGAGGCTGTCTCGAGCTCCCTAGCAATGCCCCTTACGGCGTACCTGTGGATAGATCTTACTCCATATGCTCTCCGAGTATCATCAGGATCGCCAGATAATACTAGGATCTCGCAACCGGGTGACGCCTCGCGGAGATGGGAGATTATAGCCTGAAGGACACATTCATCCCCTAAATTGCCAAAGCCATAGTAACCGGATATGACGAACTTATGATCCCCCATACTCAGCCCTTTCTCCCTATCCTCTGGCATCCTTCTACCCTTCCAGTCTCAATCTTCGTGATGTGGCCTGCCGGACATTTCTTGAAAGAAACAAGTAGATGACCGAAATCACGACCCCACCAGCACAGCCTATAAAAGCTCCCCAAAAAGTCCGCATGATGGTGACAATGATGGGGGTATGCAAGTGCGAAAAGCTATTTACGAAAGACAATTGCCCTATGGTCCCTACCAGCAGAGCCACTGCCGCCAACCAGTTCTTTCGCAAGCCGTCCTTCGCGAACAACAAAGCTGCAAGGATCATGGCTGGATGCCCGATCAGAAACTCCTTCGTTCGAGGCCTTACAATAAAGATTCGTTCGAGGGTGGTCCTCATCGTCTCTTCGATCCCTGATATTGGAAGAATAAAGGAATTACCTGTCCTTCCCACATATATCACCCCGGACACCAAAACGAGCGCCGCCGCCAGGACATGCCACATAAGTATAGGCTTATTCAAAAAGTCCGCTAGCCCAAATTGCCCGCGCTCCTCTCTTTCGTAGAAGGCATCTTTCTTCCTCCACATGTAAAAGGCCACGATCAAGATGGGAAGGATATGCATGAATTTTACCCCGGCGAATTGATCCAGCTGAAGCATGAAATTCAGATTTGATAGAATGGATGCGACGATGAGCGCCCCGACGCCTGTCATAAGGCAGGCTGAGAGCCAGATAGAGATGGCGCGCACAACGGCCCCCCCGAAGGAATAGCCATCCTTTCCAACACCGAAAGGATCATTCCCGGCATGACGGCGATTTGCCCGGCAACCAGCCTCTATGACGGATATGGCTCCGAGGCTCGGGTATACGATGGCAGCGCCGAGGGCCACGATTTTGCGGGTGAGAGTAGAGGAGAAAGAAAGATATATACCTGTAAAAGCCAGAATGCCTATGCCGAATAGAAGCATTTGTGCCCATGCGGGAAGGGGATGGAATGCCTCCAATAGCAAGATACCACCCGCGAGCGCCCCAAGCGATATAGCCAACAATATGATGAAGCGCGAGTCAAAAGCAGAATAAGGCCGGGCGATCCCTATATGAAAACCCTCACCCTCCAGAGACCGGGCAATGGAACCGAAATATTCGATGTTGCCTTTCACAGGATCTATCGATGGCGGAAATTGCGTAAGAGGACGAATATAAAGGATGCGCATCCCCCTCTCACGAGCCGCCCGGATGAAGCGCTCCCTTGCCGACTCTGGCATGTATTTAGGAATCTCATTGGCTGTGATACTGTGCACCCGGATGATGTGTTCCGGGGTCATAAACCATGCAAGCTCAGCATCGCCCTGCTGCTTCGCAAACTCGATACGGCCAAAGGCGATCCCATTTGCCATTAAAACTGATGCCACATCCTTGACGTGATCGGGAAACCCTGCCACCTGAGTGCCATTGAAAAGAACGACACTGAACGGATCGAGCTGTCCGGCACGCCTTATGAAGCCTTCTATGACCTTTGGGGTTACTCCCCGAGCATTCGTAAATCTAGGGATTATCCCGAGCCCCGCGGCCTTCGCCATCTCTATTTCATCCCTGGATAAGCCTAGATTGAACCTCAGGGAGAGATTTTTCCTCTGGGCGATTTCTATTACGCCAAGCCCGTCCGATTCCCATGATTTTAGACGCTTTCCCTCGAGGCGAATCATAAGAGCGTCCTTGAGATCGTTGTATGACTCTTTATCTGCAGAGAATACATAGGTATTGGCGGCCACTATCTTGTTATTCTTGACCAACCAAGCGAGCAAAGGGTGTGCCAATCTGCCTAGCCGCTCAAACGTCATAACCTCAGAGCCACTCAACACGACCGCATCTCCCTGGTCGACAAGATCCGCCAACGTTTCTTCCGTCAATCCGAGGGAATTCACGCCAGCCCCCTTCACCTCTCGAAGGAAGGTTTGAAGGTCATAATCATTTTCCTCGCAAAACGCGCGCGCGCTATCCAAATCGAGGACCAGCTCCACAGTCCGGTTGCCGCTCTCGATGGCCGACCTCTTGAATAGTACCGAACCAGCGAACATGAGGGAGATTATGATCACGATCACCCATATATAGCGTCTCATCAAGATTTTCCTCCAAAAACATAGATGGCGCCCTGCTCTATCCGGACATCATGGATAGAAAACGGGACGGGCAATCCCTGAAGATCTATGGAAAGATCCAGATTCTTTGTGAGTTCCCTTTGTATAAACTTCGGTATGAGGTATTTCTCTACATGGGCTTTGTCTATGACAAACTTCACACGTGTCGCTCCCTCTACGGCAAAATGCCCATTGACAGACACCGTCAAAGTCTTGCCAAGGATCGGATACTCCCCAATGAGCTCAGCCTTGCCTCGTGAGAGTTCTACCCTCACGAGGCTCAGCAATCCCCCTCTTGATTTTATATACCTGTTGATATCGTCCTGATCCAACACCACCGTGACCGATGCCCGGTCAATTCTCCTCAAGTCAACCTTCTTCTTCAGGAGTGCCCTTTGTACATCAAGATCAATGTCTTGAGCATCGAGGAATATCCGTTTGATTCTCAGATCATTTAGAACCAGACGTGAAATATCCGCTGTCAGATGGTCGACATGACCGGCAAGCATGCGGACCGCAGGGAATGTCTTTATTTCAACTTGAATGGTAGCATCTCTATTGACGTTGTTCCGAAAGGCCATTTCTATGGCTCGTCCGGCCATCTGAGGCAAAAGGGCCTCAGATGCGAGACACAAGGCAAGGACGGTTGCTGCTATGGAAATCGCTATCCACCTCGCGACAGGTCCGCCAGGACCCCTATGATCCCGCCTCGGATGCTCTAAATTCAGTGCCAACGTTTTTCCTGCCTCTCAAAAACGCATCAATGAATTCGTCGATCTCTCCGTCCATTACAGCCTGTGCATTCCCCTTCTCAAGGCCGGTCCTGTGGTCCTTTACCATCGAGTATGGGTGAAATACATAAGATCTTATTTGATTGCCCCATGCGATCTCTCGTTGCTCGCCCCGGATCTCCGAAAGCTTCTTATTTTGTTCCTGCTGATGAAGCTCGAAGAGACGAGCCCGCAGAAGTTTCATCGCAGTCAGCCTATTGCTGTATTGTGAACGCTCATTCTGGCATTGAACCACAATCCCGGTCGGTATATGGGTGATCCGCACCGCAGAGTCTGTCTTATTCACATACTGGCCGCCATGGCCGCCAGCGCGATAGGTATCTATCCGTAAATCCTCAGGATTAATGTCTATCTCAATATTATCATCGATCTCGGGGATGACTTCCACAGACGCAAAAGAAGTATGACGCCGCGAATTTGCGTCAAATGGGGATATCCTAACCAGTCGGTGAATCCCCTTTTCGGCCTTCAGATAGCCATAGGCGTTTTCTCCAGATACGACTACTGTAACGCTCTTGATCCCAGCCTCATCACCTGGAAGCAGATCAACGATCTGCGTCTTGTATCCCCGGCGCTCTGCCCATCTAAGGTACATTCTGAGGAGCATGTCCGCCCAATCCTGGGATTCTGTTCCCCCGGCGCCCGGGTGTATGGTCAAAATGGCGTTGTTCCCGTCATATTCCCCTTTCAAGAGGGATGACAGCTCTAGAGCATCCACTTCTTTCGCCAGATCTCTCAGATCCTGACGGATCTCAGGCTCCAGGCTCTCATCTCCCTCTTCGATACCGAGCTGCAACAGGGTCTTCAGGTCCTCGACCCGGCGTTCAAGTCCCCTCACACGGTCTACGGATCCCTTGAGGGAGCTCATCTCCTGCAGCACCCGCTGCGCCTGGTCGCGATCGTTCCAAAAATCCGGCCGCGAAGCCACTTCTTCAAGCTCCGCGACTCTGCGCTCCTTGCCCGCGATGTCAAAGATACTCCCTCATCTCTCCTAATCTGTCCGCTATTTCCTCAACCTGAGGTTTGATTTCGCTCAACATAGCCAAACCACCTCCTGATTTTATCCTTCTTGCTCCAAATAATATAAACTCCTTGACTACGCTGTCTTACCACAGCATTTTTTGTATTTCTTACCACTGCCACATGGGCATGGATCATTTCGGCCCACCTTTTTGACATTCCGCTTTACCGGCTTCGGATGTCCCTCATCTTCATCCCTATTGGTCACGACTGCAATTCTGGGCTTCTCCACAGGATGTCTCGCAGTCTGGGCGGGATTGAACCTGAACACCCAGCGGACTGTATCCTCCCGTATACCAGCTATCATGGAATTGAACAGATCAAAAGCTTCCATCTTATATTCAATGAGCGGGTTCCTTTCGCCATAAGCCCGCAGGCCTATTCCCTCACGTAGATCATCCATGGCCTCCAGATGGTCCATCCATTTAGCATCCACGATCCTCAACATTATGAACCTCTCGAGGGCGCGCATCTCATCAGCCCCGATGAGTTTTTCCTTTTCATCATAGGCAGTTCGCGCGATCTCATAGAGGTCGGCGAGGAGACTATTACGGCCTCTGGATCTAAGCTGCTCTTCACTCATATTGAACTTGAACCCGAATACGATTTCAAGCTGATTCAAGAGCCCCTCGAGGTCCCATTCATCAGGATGAACTTTCTCGCCGGCATAGGCATCTACCAGGCCCTTGATTACCTCATGTATCATATCGAGGATCACCGGCTTAAGGTCCGTGCCTTCCAAGACACGGCGCCGCTCTTTGTATATGACTTCCCTCTGCTTGTTCATTACATCGTCATATTCAAGTACCTGTTTACGTATATCGAAGTTCCGGGCTTCAACCCGCTTCTGCGCCATTTCTATGCTACGCGACAGCCTGGGATGCTCGATGGGCACATCTTCTTCCCATCCGAGGCGCTCCATCCACTTGGTTATCATTTCTCCGCCAAAGAGGCGCATGAGGTCATCCTCGAGCGAAACATAAAACCTTGAAGACCCTGGGTCTCCCTGCCTACCCGCCCTGCCTCGAAGCTGATTATCTATGCGCCTGCTCTCGTGGCGCTCGGTGCCAATGATATGAAGCCCGCCGAGGGCCACTACCTTCTCATGTTCCGCATCCGTCTCCTTCTTGACCTCGGCCAGGATCTCCCTGTATTTTTCACGCGCCTCGAGAACTTCGGGGACATTTGATGGGCCCCGCTCCGTGGCAGCGAAGATCACCGATGGGTCATACCCCAGGCTGCGAAGCTTTTGCCTGGCGATATACTCTGGATTGCCTCCCAGGACGATATCTGTACCGCGTCCTGCCATGTTCGTGGCTATCGTAACGGCCCCAAGTCTTCCTGCCTGCGCGATTATCTCGGCCTCTTTTTCGTGGTACTTTGCGTTCAACACCTGGTGCGGCACGCCTTCCCGGCTCAAGAGGGCGCTCAGCCTTTCCGATTTCTCGATGGAAATCGTCCCAACCAGCACCGGTTGCCCTTTCTTGTGCAATTCCACGATTTCCTTTACTACTGCAGCAAACTTGGCTCGCTCCGTCTTGTATACCATGTCAGGATGATCTACTCTTATCATAGGGGCGTTGGTCGGAATCACAACCACATCCAGGCCATATATCTTCCTAAATTCTTCCTCTTCCGTGGCGGCGGTTCCAGTCATTCCAGCAAGCTTGCGATACATTCTAAAATAATTCTGGAAAGTTATAGATGCAAGGGTCTGACTCTCCCGCTCGATCCTCACATTTTCCTTAGCCTCGATCGCCTGGTGCAGCCCATCGCTGTATCTCCTCCCGAACATGAGCCTGCCTGTGAATTCATCCACGATGATGACCTTGCCATCCTTCACCACATAATCCCTGTCCCGCTTCATGAGGGCATGGGCCCTGAGCGCCTGGTTCAAGTAATGGGCAAGGTCGTTATTGGCGTCATCATACAGGTTGTCAACATTGAGCATCTTTTCGACCTTGGCAACCCCGGCCTCCGTTATGGCAACAGTCTTGGCTTTTTCATCCACGGTATAGTCTTCTTCAGGCCTCAAACGGGTGACGATCCTTGCAAATTTATAATAAAGATCAGTGGGCTTTTCAGCCTGTCCCGAGATGATGAGCGGCGTCCTGGCCTCATCAATCAAGATGCTGTCTACCTCATCAACAATGGCATAATTCAAGGATCGCTGGACCATGTCCTCCTTGCGGAGCACCATGTTATCCCTCAGGTAGTCGAAACCAAATTCGTTATTCGTCCCATAGGTGATATCGGCTGCATATGCCTCTTTTCGCCCTTCCACATCCAGGTCGTGCGTAATTACGCCTACTTTGAGTTTCAAAAACCGGTAGATGGCGCCCATCCATTCAGCATCGCGTCTGGCGAGGTAATCATTGACCGTGACCACATGAACTCCCTTGCCCTCAAGAGCATTGAGGTAAACAGGGAGCGTTGCGACAAGGGTCTTGCCTTCGCCAGTTTTCATCTCAGCGATGCGACCCTCATGGAGAACTATGCCGCCCATGAGCTGCACGTCGAAATGGCGCATTCCCAATGTACGCACTGAAGCCTCCCGCACCACGGCAAATGCCTCCGGCAGGAGATCATCAAGTGATTCGCCATTCGCCACCCTCTCCCGAAATTCATCTGTCTTCGAAACCAGCTCCTCATCAGAAAGACGGGAGATTTCCGGCTCAAGGGCGTTTATTTCCCGGACCTTTTCCTGAAGGCGAATGAGTTCTTTTCTATTAAAGTCAAAAAGGTTCTTGACGAACCCGAACATGTGCCATCACCATCCTTTCGCCATGCAGAGGCCCCTGCCTCCGGGCGTGGAGTCTATGGCCTCAAATTCTAAGACCAATCTCGACCTTTCTCATTATAACATGGAGCTAGGTTCCATGCCACACCGGCAACCTGGCTTTATGAACCCGCATTCAGCATTTGACATGCTATCGCCAAAAGAATGAAGCCCCGCGGCTTCCTTGAGCCAGCGAGGCTTCATTGAAAATATTACCAGGCGCTTTCAACGCGACCGTCAAAAGGTTCTTGCTAAAACTCCGGTTCGATCAGGCCGTAATTTCCGTCCCTACGACGATATACGACATTCACCTCTTCTGTCTCAGCATTGGAGAAGACGAAGAAGTCATGCCCGAGGAGATCCATCTGCATTACAGCCTCTTCCACGGACATCGGCTTGATGGCGAAGCGTTTTGTCTTCACGATGCGCGGTTCCTCTGCCTCACCCTGTTCGTTCGCCTCATTCAAAGCAGATTCCACCAATTTGGTGCCAAGCTGGCGCAGTTTCCGATTGATCCTCGTCTTATATTTCCGAATCTGTCGCTCGATGCTATCCACGGCGCCATCGATCGAGGCATACATGTCTCCGGTGGTCTCTTCACCCTTCAGCAAGAGCCCATCCACCTGCACGGTTATATCCACGGTATGGAGTCCCTTTTCGACACTAAAGACCACATTAGCCCCCACGATCGCCTTTTCAAAGAATTTCTGGATCTTGCCAACCTTCTTTTCGGCATACCCCTTCAGCGCCGGAGTGAGTTCCAGATTCTTGCCTTTGAATATTATTTCCATTCAGCATCAGTCCCCTTTGCATGATGCCATTTATTAATAGTATTTCTGGATGAAACCCAGAAATCCTGTTCAGTGAGGAATATGTAATTTCTTCTCAGTAAAGGCAACTAGTCTCGAGATGCTCACTGTCATCACTAGATACATGATGGCAACCATGGTCCATATTTCAAAAGGCCTGAACGTGCGCCCGATGACAATTTGGCCCTTCCTCACGAGTTCCTCCATAGCTATCACCGATACGAGAGAAGAGTCCTTGAGCAAGGCTATGAACTCGTTCCCAAGAGGTGGTATAATTCGCCTGAAGGCCTGCGGCAGGATGACATATCGCATAGCCTGAGCGTAGGACATCCCCAGGGACCTCGCCGCTTCCATCTGGCCTCTGTGAATGGACTGGATACCAGCTCGTATGATTTCTGCCACGTAGGCGCCGCTATTGATGCTAAGCGCAGAAAGGGCAGAAATATAGGGAGGCACAGGAGAACCTATAAGCTGCGGCAGCCCCATATGAATCAGGAAAATCTGCACTAGTAGGGGCGTCCCTCTCAGAAAATCCACGTAGACAGCGGCCAGGAGCGAGATGAGTCGACCTTTTGAGACCCTTGCTATGCCTACGAAAGTACCTATTATGATTCCGAAAAATACCGCAAGCGTGGTAAGGCGCAATGTCATCCAGGCGCCTTGAAGCAAGAAAAGCAATGACCTCTGTATTATATCTACTCTAAATGCGGGTAGAAGGCGGCCTATTACATCTAGAATCGACGACACCCCCGCCATACACCTCCCAAGTGGCAACAACGAAGCGTAGCGAACCCCTGATTTGCCTCCGAGGACACGCTACGCTCCTGATGAGGCCAACTAAACTTCTTACTTGCTCTCTTCGGCGGCCGCCTCAAAATATTTGGCGTAGATCTCGTCATATTTGCCTGTGCTCTTGAGAGTGGCAAGCGCCCTGTTGATATTTTTGAGGAGGTCCTCACGACCCTTACGTATCGCAAATCCATAGTACTCAACTGTAATTGGATTACCGACGATCTTGAAGGAATTATCTTGTTTCACGAAATCCTTGGCTACGGCAAGATCCATTATGCAGGCATCCACGCCACCATTTTTGAGTTCCAGGAAAGCATCAGGCACAAGGTTGAACCTCTTGACTTCGCCCAGCTCCTTCATCTTGGATGCGAAGAGATCACCTGTGGTGTTGATCTGAACAGAGACCTTCTTACCAGCAAGGTCCTGCGGGGTCTTGATGCTATCATTATTGGCGAGAGTAGCGATAACAAGACCAGCGGTAAAGTATGGATCGGAAAAATCTACGCTCTGTGCGCGTTCATCTGTGATGGTCATCCCAGAGGCGATGACATCATAATTTCCATTCAAAAGACCTGGTATTATTCCATCCCACGCGGTATTGATTATCTCGGCCTTCATGCCCATTTCCTGGGCAATGGCAGTGATAAGGTCTACATCAAATCCTTTGATCTCACCTGTTTTTTCGTCTTGAAATTCGAAAGGAGGGAAGGCGGCATCGGTGCCAACTTTGAGGACTGGCAAATCCGCCCCGGCTTTCCCGGTCGCGGCCTGCTCCTGCGCAGGCTTCCTGACGGCCAGGCCGACGGCGATCAGGACGATGGCTGCGACCACAATCAAGAGAATCGCATTGCGTTTCATCTATTATTGTACCTCCTCAGGTCATTAATAAAAACCGTGCGGCATAATTATACACTACCCTGAGGAAGGTTATCAATTATATCCATAAAAATGCATCCCACAGAAACGCCGGATATGAAAAACAGAAGAAAAGGCGTGACGAACGTCACGCCTGACTGTCCCCAGACACTTGGAGCCTACTACTCGGAAGACTACCCTCTCATCGAGTCAAAGCAATCCTTGCAGTAAACAGGACGATCATTCCGCGGCTTGAACGGGACCTGGGCTTCGCGGCCACAGGCAGAGCATGTGACTGTATACATTTCCCTGGGCCCACCCTCGCTGCGGCCTCTCTTCCTGGCTGAACGGCAATCTCTGCAGCGTGTAGGCTCATTCTGGAAGCCCTTCTCTGCATAAAATTGCTGTTCGCCAGCAGTGAACACAAACTCAGCCCCGCAATCGCGACACTTTAGCACTTTATCCTTAAACTCCACTGGACTTATCCCCTCGCTTCCGGATCTTGGTCCTTGCTCACCCGAGCTAGTCTTGCTCTTACTTCTGCCCGCAGACGGTATCCGTGAAGTCGTGGGGACAGTCTGCCCGTTTTACTGCAGGGCCCTCAAGCCGGCAGGGCTCAGGAACTATAGCTCTGACCTCTTGTCAGCCGCCACCCTGGCCTTTCCGTCCGCGACCGATGTAAGCCCCGGTCGCGGGATTGAACAAGATCGCAGGATTGAACAAGACTTACCATCGTTATTATACAGCGTTCCCCGCCGAAAGGCAAGAATTATTTGTATTCTCGTATTCTCGAGGTCATATGAGGAGCTCCTTTGGTTGACTCGAGCGAGAGCGGATGTAGCAATGGTCAGCTCTATAGAAGGAGAACATCTATATGGAGCGAAATCACCTTATGGAGAGTCCTACATTCAGCCTAATGGGAGGGCGATAGTCTCATGGATGTAGTGAGGGCAGCTATCGTAGGAATGGGAATCGGCAGGCCCAATGCCCGTGCCATCGCGCGAAATCCGCGAGGCCGTGTAGTAGCGCTCTGCGATCTAGTAGAAGAGCGTATGAAGGACTTTGCGAAAGAGCTTCCTGAGCCCGTGAAAATGTATACTGATTACAAGGAAATGTGCAGAGATCCAGAGATTGATGCGGTGTTCGTAGGCACTCCGAACCAGTGGCATGTTCCTATCGCTCTGGAGGCCGTGCGCAACGGAAAGCATGTGCTGGTGACAAAACCCCTGGCGGATTCGGAGAGAGCAGCTGCGGAACTGGTAGAGGCGGCTGAGGCGGCCGGGGTAGTAAATATGATGTCGCTGAGCACGAGATTTGACGCCCCATGCCGTTACCTGGGGAAACTTGCGCAGAATGGTTTCTTCGGCGAGCTATATTACGCACGGGCCCTGAGTGTCAGGCGAAGCGGCATACCAGCCTGGAATCTGGGCTTCATCCAGGCAGGCGGCGGAGCATTCCGTGATATGGGTGTACATGTACTTGATGCCGTCTGGTGGCTTCTGGGGATGCCGAAGCCTATCAGCGCCCTGGCTATATCTGGCGCGAAATTTGGTCCAAGAGGCCTCGGCTACTGGGATTGGAAGGTGCCTCCCAAGGAGGTCTACACACAGTATGCGGCAGACGACTATGCAGGCGGCTTTATTCTATTTGAAGGCGGTATCGGCGTTCAGGTGGAGAGCTTCTGGGCTTCACACCAGCCGGAAGAATTCCAGATCGTGCTCTTTGGAACCGAAGCTGGCGCGAAATTATCACCGCTTACCCTCTATCGCACTGAAAATGGAGCTCCCCAGGACATCACCGTTAATATTCCTAAAGGCCCGGAAGCATGGGACGCGATCGCTGCACATTTTATCGACTGCATCCTCGACGGGGTCCCGTGTGAGGCCCCGCTACGGCATGGTCTGATCGTCCAGAAAATGATGGAGGCTGTTCTAAAGAGCGCGGAAATAGGCCGGGAGGTCCGAATATCTTAACACCGATGGAGGTGACGGGGCCTCCGTCACTTGGAGGCGGAGAGTCGTACCCCTCACGCCAGGAGCAATCGGTCCTCTACCAGCTGCTCTCCCCTTACTTTGGCAAACTGGTCGAGCAGATCCTCCACAGTCATGCCCTTTCGCTCTTTCCCGGACACGTCGAGGATCACTTCACCTTCATGCATCATGAATGTCCTTGTGCCTACATCGAGCGCATGTCGGAGATTGTGGGTCACCATGAGGGCGGTGAGATTGTTCTCCTTCACGATGCGGCAAGTGAGATTCAAAATCTGTTCGGCAGTCTTTGGGTCCAGTGATGCGGTATGCTCATCCAGCAGCAATAGTTTCGGCCTGGTCATGGCCGCCATCAGGAGGGTCAAGGCCTGCCGCTGACCGCCCGAAAGGAGGTGTACCGGGTCAGAAAGGCGCTTTTCGAGCCCCAGGCCAAGAAGGGCGAGATATTCTCGGAATAACTTCCTGTCAGCAGATACGACTCCCCTGGATAGCCCGCGCCGCTTACCCCGCTTCATTGCCATTGCCAGATTTTCTTCTATCGTCATGGATCCTGCGGTGCCATGGCCTGGATTCTGGAAAACCCGCGCCATGAACCTCGCCCGCTTATATTCAGGAACCCGTGAGATATCGACGCCGTCAAGCCTCATGACACCAGCATCAGGGTAATAGACCCCTGCTATAATGTTGAGAAGCGTAGACTTTCCAGCCCCGTTGCTTCCAATTATCGTAACGAATTCGCCCTCTTCGAGACTGAAATTCACATTCTTGACAGCGACCTTCTCACCATTTGTCGTGTCGCTGCCACCGGTATGAAAGACCTTGCTGAGGTTCACGACTTCTAGCATTGACATCTAACGCGCCTCCTGATTTACCCTTACACTACCATTATCCGCGTTGGAAACGCCTGAAACACCAGAACCTGATACACCCCTGGCATTTGATCTATTCAATCTGATATGTCGTTTCAGAGCAGGCGCGAGAGCAGACCCAGGAGCGGCAAGAGCAATGACGACCATTATGGCTGTCACCAACTTGAGATCCGTGGGCGCAAAACCAGCCCTGAGAGCAAACGAGATGACAAATCGATAAACGATGGAGCCGGCCACTGCGCCTACCACAGCTCTAGCGACTGTTCGTGGAGGCACGACTACCTCGCCGATGATCACCGATGCCAGCCCGGCGACCACCATTCCGATACCCATGCCTACATCAGCAAACCCTTGAAATTGCGCCACCAGCGCGCCAGAAAGAGCCACAAGAGTGTTGGAAAGGCCCAGCCCCAGGATCTTCATGGAATCTGTATCAACCCCGAGGCTGCGGATCATCCTCTCATTATCGCCGGTCGCTCTGAGAGCCAGGCCTACTTCGGTATGTAGAAAGACGACGATCAAGTATGAGAGAATAGCTGCCGCTATAAGGAATACGGCAAGCGCACAGGCATCCTCGGGCAACCCCGCGTCACCAACCATGGTGAGCACCGTTTTCTGGCGTAGAAGGGCGACATTAGCCCGCCCCATTACCCTGAGGTTTACCGAATAGAGTCCGGTCATGGTCAGAATGCCGCTGAGCAATCCTGATATCCGGAGCTTTGTATTGAGAATCCCTGTGGTGATCCCCGC
The DNA here is from genome assembly GCA_013178415.1 of Bacillota bacterium. NCBI lineage: Bacteria > Bacillati > Bacillota > Bacillota bacterium. Next base: position 110,671 of record JABLXA010000003.1, read on the forward strand.
TATAAAACCCGATGATGCCGCGACGAATGTAGCGATGAAAGGATCGGATCCCCCTACGATGAGGGTCGCCGCAACCGCTCCCCCCAGTGGAAAACTGCCATCAACAGTAAGGTCTGGAAAATCCAATACCCGGAATGTCAAATAAACGCCTATAGCGAGGATACCATAAACAAGGCCCTGTTCCAACGCGGTGCGAACTAACTCGATCGTCGAAGACACCTCATTTCATGCCTGGCCGCTCGGCCCAAATCTCGAATACCCGATGTCAAGGATTGATCAAACGCGATCCGGGCATAGACCAAGGTCGAGCGACCAGCGCTCACTACACTACAGAGAAATGCTATCCCCTATTTTATGACTTTATCGGCGCTCTTGACAAGCGCTTCTGGAAGATTCACGCCCATTGCCTTCGCGGCTGAAACATTGATCACCAATCGCATTTCCTTTTGATACTGGATCGGCATCTCTGCCGGATTCTTTCCCTTCAAGACCTCAACGGCCATGGCCGCAGTCTGCTTTCCGAGCCTGTAGTAATCTATTCCTACCGTAGCGATGCAACCACGGTCGACAGAGTTCTCTTCCCCCGCTATCACGGGAATCTTGTTTCGCTCCGCCACCTTGATGACAGATTCCAGGGCGGTAACCACAGTGTTATCAGTCGGCACATAGATGGCGTCCACACGCCCGACCAGGGATTGAGCAGCTTCATAAACCCCACTGGTGTTGCTGGCAGTTGCCTTGATAATCGTAAGCCCGCGCTTCTTTGCGTCCGCTTCCGCGAGTTCCACCTGGACTACTGAATTCACCTCACCGGCATTGTATATGATCCCAATGCGTTTCGCCCTGGGCACAATCTTTAACAGCAGCTCAAATTGCTCAGATACCGGGTTGAGATCTGAAGTGCCGGTGACATTGGTCCCGGGGTGCGCCAGATCCTTCACGAGACCAGCCTTCAAGGGGTCAGTAACGGCTGTTATCAGAATCGGTATCTTATTGGTCACATTGGCGGCTGCCTGAGCCGATGGCGTTGCAATAGCCAGAATCAAATCCACCTTATCGCTTACAAACTTCTGAGCGATCGTCTGAGCCAGGGACAGGTCGCCCTGAGCATTCTTGAAATCAATCACCAGATTTTTGCCTTCTACATAGCCCGCCTCCGCGAGCCCATCGACGAATCCTTTGCGAGCCGCGTCAAGAGCCGGATGCTCGGCGATCTGCGAAATGCCGATCTTGATTTGCTTGGCTGCGCCCGCCCCAAGACTCACGAATAACAAGCTGACGACCAACATTAGAATAGTAATGGCTGTCCCAGCTAGTCTTCCCGCTATGATTTTATGATTCATTTCTTTGAGCCTCCCCTTCTAAGCCTAAGCCACCGCTCCATGTGTAACTTTGCTTGCAAATCTTTAGAACTAGCGAGGTATCTGAACTTACAACACCAGGGATGCGCCTCAACTTGCGCGTCAGAAAGTAAAATAAATCCTCATTTGATTTGACTGTTACCTCAGCGATTAGGTCATGAGAACCGGTGCAAACTGCAATATACCTGACCTCAGGAAGCCGCCCCAGCGCCTCTATCGTCCCTTCCGGGTCATCCCCGGAGACCTTGATTCCAACAATCGCGATGAAGTTCATGCCCAGCCGAGAGGGATCAACTACGGCGGCCACCTTCACGATCCCATTTTCTATCATCCTGGCGACGCGCTTACGCACTGTTCCCTCAGCCACCCCTAACTCGCTGGCGATCATCGTGTACGGGGTCCGGCCATCCCTAAGCAAAAATTTTAAAATCTCCCTATCAAGCTCATCTAGCGCTGCACCTGATTCGCTCAATCCCATCCCCCCGTGACCATCATTCATTGCCATATACGAATTTCGTCATAAATACCCCCCTGCATTTATGCTTTTCTTACATATTATACTCGATTTCGACGTAATGTGAACGCCTCCTGCTAGATCAATGGACAAAATTCTTTCCATACCAATCGGACTGTAGAATCCCCACAGCTGCTACCACAACTGAGACCGAACGGGCGCCCGCCTTTAGCAAAGCCATTGAGCACTCGTTGGCTGTGGTTCCTGTTGTAAGCACATCGTCTACCAATAAAACGCTCCGCCCTGCCACGTGGGAAGGGCTGACAACCTCGAAGACATCACCTAGATTGCGCCTCCTCTGATTCCCTTTGAGGAGGCTCTGGGACATCACGCCATCACCACGAGCCATGGCATCTGTGACAACCCCGATCCCCACAACTTTGCCAAGGCTGCGCGCCAAAATTTCAGACTGATTGTACCCACGCGTTTTCATTCTTTCAGGACTGAGCGGAACCGGCACGATCATATCCGAAGCAAGAAGCCGCAAATCCCCTTCCAGGCATCTGGCCATGAGGAGTCCGAGGGCCTCTCCCACGTGAAGGGCCCCACGATATTTCAGATCATGAATCCGCTCTTTCACTATGCCATCATATACGGCTACAGCTCTCGCCTTCTGGAAGATCCGGCCATGCCTTCGGCATTCTGAACAAAGCAACGCCGCCCTCGGCCGCGGCTTCTTCCCTCTATCGCCCTCGGCCCCTTGATCATTGCCCCTGAGCCCAGGCTTCTCAGGATCACTGTTCAGCCTGGTTCCTTCATCATTGCCCCTGAGTGGTCTTCCGCATTTCTGACACATGGGGGGCACCACAAAAGGTATCTGTTCGAGACATGCATGGCAAATCTGTCTTCCCTCCAGAGAAAAGTCCATCGGGCCGAAAGGCTCTCCACACAACAAGCAATAGGATTGGGGCATAACCAATGAGACTATGCCCCGCCACAAATCTTTACCAAATGTGCCCAAGCTTTCGCGCCTCCTCATTCATAGATGAAATAGCGTGTATCGCCTTTCTCATCGCGGACGAAACCGCCTTTGCCGCAAACCATACCTTTCCCGCAGGGAATTCTATGGTCCTACCAACCCTTCCAGCCATCTGGATCAGGGTCCCCTCATCAAAGATTCGCTCATAGTCAGCGTAGAGGACCAGGACATTTACACCCGGCACCGTGATTCCCCTTTCCATGATTGTGGTAGTGACCAATATATTGATCTCACCACACTTGAAGCGCCGTATTTTTTCTTCTCTGCTCTCATCCCCACTATGTATCCATGCTACGGAGGCCTTTCCGCGCAGGCGTGACCGTGAGATGGCGTTTTGCAGGCTGGGTCCGATCGCCTCAGTGAGACGAATGGTAGGGACAAATATGAACAGTTTGGCGGGCAGAGATGCTTCTATGGTCTCCAACACCTTGCCAGGGATCCGCATCGTCTTGGAGATAGCCATATCATTTCTCGAGTCGGGATCTCCTGGAAGATTAAGGTATATTATCTCTGGAACGGGCACTGGGTGGCCATGATGCCTGGCTGGTATCTTCACCAGGAATATTTCCCCGGAAATAACCCTTTTCTGAAGCTCGGCTGAAGGAGTTGCGGTCATGTAGATTATCTTGCCATCTGGTCTCGCCGCCCTCTGGACTGCATGATGCAGCATCCTGCTTCCTGCATATGGGTAAGCGTCAGCCTCGTCCAAGACTACTAGATCGAAGGCCTGATAAAATCTAATAGCCTGATGGGTGGTCGCCACTGTTATGCCAACCGGGCTGATACCCCTTACGTCCTTATGAGCTCCGGCATGCAGCTCGGCTACCTGAATGCTGGTGAAAGCTTCTGCGATTCGGGGAGCGAGTTCGCTCACCACATCCTTTCTTGGGACGCAGTAAAGAACGTTGCCCCCGGCACAGATTGCCCGTGATATAGCGCGGAATGCAACCTCAGTCTTCCCTGCCCCGCAAACCGCCCATACGAGGCTTTCTTTCAGGCTACCGCTGCGCATGAAATCGTCGAGGGCCAGAGAGGCAGCCTCCTGAGGCCCAGTCAGGCTAAATGGTAGTTTGAACCGCGCAAGCTCGCATGATGGCCGGGTCCCCATCTGGTCTTCCTTGCAGCTGCACTTCTCGCGGCCCGCCTGACTATCCCCCTGTCGTTTCACGATGAAAAGGGGTTCACACATCCTGGATACGCCCATGGAGCTGCACTCAAGACACATAAGACAATGGGAATTACCACATCTAGCGCATTGCGTTTCAATGATCCTGTGAGTCTCGCCACACCGATTACACCTGGCCATGCCAACAGGCCCCACACTGATGGCCGGGATGAAATCCGCCAGGCCCATAAGGCATGCCAATTGAAGCGCATCTATAACAGCGGCGTTGATAACCAGGCCGGCCCTATCAAGCGCCCCTTTCACTTCACGGAGAAAGAGGATCCTCCCCTCAAGTGGGCCTAAAATCTCCGAGATATTATCCTCGCTGAGTAGGATCGATGGATGAAAGCATGACAGACTGGAGCCGATCTGCAAGGGAGAACCGCACAGAGTGGCCGGAATTAAATACCTGCCAGGATCGTACCCCAGGTGTGTCAGGTACCCCAGAACATCCCTCCGTATATGCCTCACAACGCCATTTAGTCTGGCCCCGCAGCCGGCCTCATTGCCTAAAAGGTTGCTCTTGAGTTTCAACTTATTCAACATTTTGGAAATAAACAGATAGAATTTGACAGGGGGTTCATTTTCAATTGCGGGCCTCAAGCAATCGGAAATGAAAATGGCATGAGCCAAAGGCAAGGGGCCTGCCAGGGGAATGAAATGATCATAATGCCTGGTGATCCAAAACTCTTTGTCTAACTTGAGATCATGGGTGACCCGAATCCTTATATCGCTATGATCTGAAACGAGGTACAGAAAATACTTGTGATTATACACATCCTTCCCCCGGCCACATCGAATCTCCTCTGCAAAAGATGTGCTGCCGGGTCATAATTCAAGACATCACTGCACTTTTGATCCGTGACGCAAGCCCGCTATACCGGACAGCGGAACGGTCATTCCTTACCGCCATAGCTATTGCCTTTTTCGTGCCAACTAGGATCACTGCCCGCCTGGCCCTGGTAACAGCGGTATATAGGAGGTTCCTTTGCAGCATGATATAATGCTGTGTTGTGATGGGCATTACCACCACCGGATATTCACTTCCCTGGCTCTTATGAACAGATGCAGCATATGCCAGCACCAGCTGGTCGACTTCCGCGCCCTCATATTCCACCTCCCTTGATCCATCCTGATCAGAGAATCTCACCCCTAGAACCCTCTCCCTCGGATCTACATGGACCACTCTTCCGAGGTCTCCATTGTAGACCATCTTGTCATAGTTGTTTACAACCTGCATGACCTTGTCGCCCTGACGAAATATCATATTCTTGGCTTTTAATTCTGGCTTATGGCCAGCTGGCGGATTCAGCGCGTTCTGAAGGAGGTTATTCAATTCATCCACGCCTGTTATAGTCTTGCGCATAGGCGACAATACCTGGATATCGTCAAAAGGATCGCATTGCAGCCGCCCGGGGAGCTCGGTCTCCACCAGATCGCGAATCAGGCCAGGTATCTTTTGAGGATCTTCCTCCTCTATGAAAAGGAATTCCCCATAGCCGTCTTTGCCCCCTGCTAAGATCGGGAACTTGCCCTCATTGATGCGGTGAGCGTTAACGACTATCATGCTCTCCCTTGCCTGCCGGAAGATCTCTTTAAGCTCGATGACTGGTATCTCCCGGGATGCGATTATATCCCTGAGCACCGCCCCCGGTCCCACGGATGGCAGCTGATCTTTGTCTCCCACAAGAAGAATGCGCATCCCCGGCCTTGTTGCCCTGAGGAAACTAGCCATGAGCGGCAAGTCTATCATGGAGACCTCGTCAAGGACCACTGCGTGCATATCAAGCGGACAATCTTCGTTCCTCTGAAACCGCATCACCCCACCTTCGGGAGCGACTTCCAGAAGACGATGAAGAGTGCGCGCTTCTCTCCCTGTCGCCTCCTGAAGGCGTTTTGCCGCCCGTCCCGTGGGAGCCGCCAAAGCCACCTTCAGCCCCAGCGCCTCCAGGACCCGAACGACACTCCTGATAGTGGTTGTCTTGCCAGTCCCGGGCCCGCCAGTTAGGACCAGGACCCCGGAACTCGCGATGCTTGAGACAGCCTTCTGCTGAAGTGGAGTAAGCTCGATACCAGCACTGCTCTTAAGCTGCGCCATGAGCTTCTCCACCGTCTGGAGGGGAGCGGCAGGCACCACGGGACCTCTCGCGAGAGCCACAAGCCGTTCTGCCGTCTCCGTCTCAGCGCGATGAAGCCAGTTGAGGTAGACTGGGGCCTCCGGGTCAATATGTGGCCCGCCATCTGAGGCCGCTGCGACCGCCCACAGCCCTCCCGGCGCAGACATAGAAAAGCCCCGGTCTTCCACAGTGATCTCACGCTTGTTTGCAAGATACCTTATCGCATCCATCACCAGGCTCTCATCCGCCGACAGCAGATCCCTGGCGGCGGAGCGAAGCATTTCCAGGGGGTAATAAGCATGTCCATCTTCAGCCAGCAGCGAGAGGACATAGATGATCCCTGCACGGATACGCTCGGGAGCGGAAGGATCAATTCCCATCTTGAGGGCGATCGCGTCAGCCCGCTTGAATCCTATGCCATAAACATCGTCAGCCAGGCGGTACGGATTCTTCTTGATCACAGAAATAGCGTTGTCCCCGTACGTCCGATAGACTTTCACGGCGCAGGCGGGAGTCACCCCGATCCCAGCCAGGAACACCATGACCTTGTGGAGCTCTTTCTGCTTGCTGACCTCCGAGGCTATAGCCATAGCCTTTTTCATGCTGAGTCCTGGTATTTCGACAAGCCTCTGTGGGTCCTCCTCGATTACCTTTAGGGCATCTTCCCCTAATAGTTTCACGATCTTCTTAGCGGTAGCACGCCCGACCCCTCTTATGGCCCCAGAACCCAAATATGCCTCTATCCCCTGCGCAGTATTCGGCGCCACCGGGGCTGAATCTTCCACCTTGAATTGCCGGCCATATTGGGGATGAACCACCCAATCGCCATAAAAATCTCTCAGCTCGCCGGCTATCACCACGGGGAAAATGCCGACCGCCGTAGTCGACTGGGGGGCGCCATCCCCCTCGCATCTTATCCGTAACACGGAATAGCCCGTCTTCTCGTCCCGAAATGTTATCCGGTCTACGAAACCCCGGATTGACTCCAACCTGCACCCCTCCTGGAATCTTGCCCCAACAGGAAACAGCTGAGCTGCCGCAGCCTTGACGCTAGCGGGTCAGCCCCACAATGCCTAGCTATTTAAAGGTAAGGTGAAATAAAATGAGGACCCCTTCTCCTCCTGACTTTCAACCCATATCTTGCCACCGTGGGCCTCGACAATTCCCTTAGATATGGAAAGTCCAAGACCGAGTCCTGTTCCCGGTTCCCGGTCCTTGCCGCGCACAGGGCCAAAAGGCTCAAAGATGCTCTCAAGTCTCTCTTTCTTGATTCCCACGCCGCTGTCGGTTACCTCGACTTGCACATGGTCTCCCGCATGACTGGCCCGGACCAGGATCCTTCCCTCCGGCATTGTAAACTTGATAGCATTGTCAAGTAAGTTAGTAAGCACCTGATGAATTCGATCTCTATCCCACTTTCCCATAACAGGACCCGAGACTTGTACAGAAATCTCGATCTTCTTGGCGGATGCCAACGGCTTGACTTCCTGAACCACGCTACTGATAACTTCGCACAAATCCATATCCCCGAGGTTCAATATCAATTCACTATGATGGATTTTCGCCATATCCAGGACATTGCTGATGATTCGCGCCATCCTAAGGATATTCCGGTCGATCACCTCCAGAGCATCCCTCTGCCGTTCAGACAGATCGCCCATCCTTCCCTGAAGCAAAAGCTGGACATATGCCCTCACAGACGCAAGGGGGGTCCTCAATTCATGCGAGGCAACCGAAACATAGTCCAATTCCGGGATCCCCTGTCCATTATATCCTGTGGGCGCGGATCTTTCCAGTTCAAGGGGAAATTCCTCTTGCATGCCGATGGGATTTTCGATAGGTCTCTCGGGAGAAAGGAGCGCCAGAGTTTGGGATGATGTTCGTATCTTCGTCATTTCCTTTAGAATGAACATCATACAATCCGCAAAAGCCGCCAACGCGGGCTCGTCCCCATCTTTTGGTCTGAGTTCCTTCCCGCCGGCCAGGACGAACACCCCCACGACGCGACCTCCATCTATTAAAGGGACGGCCCTCAGGGGCGATGGGCTCCCCACTCTGAAGAGTCTCAACATCGCGCTTCTGAGCCCTTCATCTATATCCGCCGCAAAACCGGAAATAACCTTTTGGTCAATGCCAAAAGAAGCGGCTATGTTAAAGGAATAATCCCCTCTGATGAGCAGCAAGACCCCCCTGGATGCTCCCATAAGAGAACCTGCCGATCTCAGAACCACGTCCAGGATCGCCTTGAGGAGCTTGAGGGGGGCGACGAGACCTCCAGAATTTATTGCGAAATTGGCGTCCGTCATGGCATATTCACCAGCGGATTTAGTCTGATGCCATCTTGGGTGATCTCGAGACGATGTTCACCGGGAAGGTAATTGCTGCCGCGCAGCTTTTGGATGCGCAATAGCCTTAGATCCTCATCACCGATGTTCCTATTTTCCAGCCAGATGATCCCATCAGCGGCGGCAGCCTCAGGAACCACATCAATGGCAGTCTCGGAATATTCACCAACCCAGAGGGCAGTCAAGGAATAAGCGGAAAAAAGGCGAACAATGCCAAACAATGTTTTACGATACTCCACCATCGAGGGGGAAAAAGTGCGCAATGATCTGAAGCTGTCGATGGCGATGATCTTGGGGAAATTGCTCCTCACTATGTCCATGATAATTTCAGGGAGGCACGAAATACCCTCGCGTACGAGCCTATCACTGACATCGAGGAATTTGACATTTCGGGTCATCTTATCAGGATCGAAAAAAGAAAATCTTTGAACATACCTGACTGCCTTTTCGAGGCCCTCCCATGGGGCCGTCACGTAGGCGGCAGGAAACTCGTCGCTGGCGTTGGAAAAGAGTATCTGCTGAGCCAATACTGACTTGCCTGTCCCGAACGCTCCTGCAATCAAGTGAATGGCATTGACAGGCAGGCCGCCGCCCAATACCGCATCCAGATTCTTATCACCAGTCGCGAGACGCTGCCAAGATGACGCATGGAGGTCTCTGGACCGCTGGGTGAGCTCCTTGACAGTCATGACAAACTGCGCTTCATCCATTGGCTTCAAGAGGAAGGCATCTGCTCCCGCCTCACGCGATCGCTGCCTTACCATGAGCTCGCTGAATACCAGAATCGGTATCTTACCGGTCCTCGGATCATCCTTGAGGCGACGGCAAAGGCTCAATCCGTCCATGCCGGACAATAATATCTCAGTGATCACAAGATCAGGGCCCAGCTGAGCCGCCTTCTCCGCAGCAGACTCCCCATCGCCGGCAGTCTCAACACGGAATCCCTCGGCCTCTAAGATGCGCCGTTCCAGCGAAGACATGCGAGAATCATTTTCGACCACCAGTATGAGCGGTGCATGTTCTGGCATCACATCCCTATCCTTTCCTGAAAGCGATATCTGGATTGCCTGAATGAGCTAGTGCGCGATGCCGGAAACCTTTACCCATCTAATCTTTCAATGATCACAGAGAAAATCCTGCATAGCGAGCCAGTTTCGGCGGAGAAGTGGAAGTCCTGGCCGATCTTCAGATATAGGCGCCGGGTCCCAACGCGTGATTCCCAGGGGCCGAGGCTGTAACGCTCACAACAAAAATCGGGGTCGAAAGGTCCGGGCTCTTGGGTGGGGCGGGAAGTGCGCGCTCCTTCCATGGGAGGAAGCGCAGACCCGAGCCCTTTTCGACCCCGACGCTTTGATCGAAAAATAAAACCTGCCCGGGAATTGCCATACCCGTAAAGCAGGTGAGCAAACTCAAGGGAACCCTATTCCTGCCCGGCTTCCGGCAACCCGGCTATCATAGCCGACCATCGCATATTATGCGTGGCTGTTGGCTTTAGACCCGTGGCTTTGCGTCCCCGCCTTTTGGACGGATTTGCCTTTATCTGATCCGGATGAATGTAAACAATATATATCGAAAGTATCGTCAGAAGATCCTCTCGAACCTCAGCCCGCGCCAGATAGAGCGAGCCTTGGCCACAATATTGGTTCGCTGATTCGATGCAATATCATAATATCCACCGTTCAAAGGAAGATATTCACTATTGGACCTCATGGAATCTTCGGCCCGGTCAAGCACGCGCACCACGGCAAGGCCATTTTTGCCATCAGTGAGCGGTTCTTTGCCTTCCTCTATACATTCTATAAAATGAAGGCATTGATTCCTCAAAGGTTCACTTGCCTGTATCTTGGGAATCGTCACAGCAGGCATCCGATCTCGGCCGCCCTCGGCGCCGCCGACAAGGTTCTTGACCCGCTCTTTATTGTCTCGAAGACTATCTCCTGAGTTCCTCACTACAGGTATTGGAACCGGGGAGGCGAAATTTGGATTTTCCACGCCGTTATTGTAAATCTTAACCTTTTCCTGAGGATCGACATCATCAAAAATCGCCATCCGATTGCGTCCTACGATAACGGTGGTGCTTGCCTTCCTAGGCTCAGCCCAGCTAACGTGGATATTAGCGATGATATTGTTCTGAAACCGCAGGGAGAGAAATGCCATATCCTCCAGCCTCGGATTCATAAAGGCCTGGCCGCCAGCAGATACGTGGGTGGGCTCTTCGCCAAGAAGATAAAGGAGGATCGCCACATCATGGGGAGCCTTATCCCAAAGCACACTCACGTCATTTCTGATGAGGCCGAGACTTGTCCTGATTGAACGTATGTAGCATACGGGTCCTAGTTCACCTGATTGAATATACTCTTTTATCAACTGTATCCCTGGGTGATATGCAAGGATGTGTCCGACCATGAGCACCTTGCCGGTTTTCTGTGATAGGGCCACGAGCTCTTCGGCGTCTACCGGGGAGAGGGTGAAGGGTTTTTCCACAAGCACATGCTTTCCACGCAGCAGACAAGTTCGGGCTATCTGGTAATGGGTAGCAGGTGGTGTCGCAACAACTACTGCATCGATTTTAGGATTTGAGGCTATTTCATTAAAATCATTCGTAACCTTTATCAATGGATGATGCTCTTTTATCTGCCTCAGAACCCCATCTCTCTTGTCGCAGCATCCTACAAGCTTTGCAGACGGGAGTTCGCTCAAATTACGAAGATAATTTCGGCCCCAGTTTCCGCAACCAATTAGAGCGACGTTTATCAACCCACGAATCCCCCTCCATCAGCCCTGCGGCTTCCAAAACCCCAAATTGTCTAGTACATTCCACAGAGATGGTCCAATTCCTCCCGTTATACCGATTCTCTTTTGAGGTAAAATCATCAAATCAGCGGAGAAAACCGCCCTCTAATCAATGCCGGCCTCTTCTCTAAGGGTCTCTGCAAGATCTGTATTCTCCCAGGGGAGGTCCAGATCTGGCCGACCGAAATGCCCATAGGCAGCCACCTGGCGATATAGGGGCCGTTTTAGCTGAAGAGTCTCGATTATGGCTGCTGGACGAAAATCAAAGTGATTATGGACTAGCCGCTCGATTTCGCTGTCAGGGAGTCTACCTGTACCAAAAGTATCGATGCTGACAGCCACGGGCCGCGCGACTCCTATCACATATGCGACCTGAACCTCGCATTTATCCGCCAGCCCGGCGGCCACCACATTCTTCGCCGCCCATCTGGCTGCATATGCGCCGGACCTATCCACTTTTGAAGGGTCCTTACCGGAAAAGGAACCCCCACCATGGCGCGCAATGCCGCCATAGGTATCAACGATGATCTTCCTTCCTGTCAGTCCTGAATCTCCTTGAGGTCCTCCGACAACGAACCTGCCTGTCGGGTTTATATAATATAACGTTTTCTCGTCGAGGAGCTCCGGGGGAATAGCTTGTTTGATCACATGGCGCTCTATATCAGAACGCAGCCTGTCATACTCCACCTCAGGATGGTGCTGAGCAGACACAACTACTGCTGAGACCCTAACGGGCTTTGCGCCATGATATTCAACTGTCACCTGTGTCTTGCCATCGGGGCGGAGATAAGGTATGATCCCGGATTTTCTGACCTCGGCTAGCCGACGCGCAACCTTATGGGCAAGGGCGATAGGCATCGGCATCAGTTCCGGCGTCTCATTCACGGCAAATCCGTATACTATACCCTGATCACCGGCGCCTTGCTTCTCGAAACCATTTACCGCCCCAGCTGCCCGGAGCTGGCGGATCTCGAGGGACTGCTCCACTCCCATGGCTATGTCGGGCGACTGTTCATCTATCGAGGTTATGACTGCACATGTATCACAATCGAAACCGTATTTTGCCCTGGTATACCCTATGGATCGCACAGTCTCACGCACGATCCTTGGAATATCAACATAGCATTCAGTTGATATCTCGCCCATAACCAGCACCAGGCCAGTGGAGACACATGTCTCGCAGGCCACCCTTGCATCTTTATCTTTATCCAGAATTGCATCTAGTACCGCATCTGATATTTGGTCACAGATTTTGTCCGGATGTCCTTCAGTCACTGATTCGGAAGTCAGGAACCTTACAGTGTCGCTAAAAGGGCCTGTCAACTCAACCACCCCTCATCTGGCTGCTTGCTCAAAACAAAACCCCCTCCGGATTCGGAAAGAGGTTATGGCCTCACTATGAAGTTTCCCTTTTCAAGGTCAGGTACATACTACCATAGTTGATATTGCACGTCAATGCCTGCCCTTCCAAAAAAGTCCTATCTTTCCAAAAGATCAGCGCGCCCGCGTATGGATCCTTTATCGTCCTCTCGCGCCCGCAAATCCATAAGGATGGTTCTTATGCCAGTTCCAGGCGGTCGCGACAATATCTTTCAAGTCGGGAAACCTTGGAGTCCACCCCAATTCCCGCCTGGCAAGTTCAGAGCTCGCCACCAGCATTGCGGGGTCACCGGGGCGTCTCGGACCCTCTTTCACAGGGATCTTGTGGCCGACTACCTCCTCGCAGACCCTTATAACTTCTCTGACAGAATTTCCTGTTTCATTACCGAGGTTATATATACGGGAGCCCATGCCGCCTAATAAGGCCTCAGCCGCAAGGACATGAGCCGAAGCAAGGTCACTTACATGGATGAAATCTCTTATGCAGGTTCCATCTGGCGTGTCATAGTCTATGCCGAATATCTCTATGCTTGGCCTGAGCCCGAGGGCAGTCTGAAGCACAAGCGGTATGAGCTGCGTCTCAGGATCGTGGTCTTCGCCAATGGCGCCGGAGGGATCTGCTCCAGCGGCGTTAAAATACCTGAAGGAGACATACTTCAGGCCATAGGATCTATCATAGCTGGCCAGCATCCTTTCAAATATCAGCTTCGTCTCACCATAGACATTAGTTGGATTGCATGGTGCGTCCTCCCTTATAGGGATATGGGCAGGCTCCCCATAGACTGCGGCGCTAGATGAGAAGACAATGTACTTCACGCCGGCCGACCGCATGGAATCCAGTAATTTCAGTCCACCCACAACATTATTCCAGTAGTATTTGGCGGGATTCACCATAGACTCGCCGACGGCAGTATCCGCCGCAAGATGAATAACAAGGTCGACCTTCCTTTCTTGCAATACACGGCTCAATCTGTCCTGATCCAATATATCTCCTTGAATAAATTCCCCTCCGTGCAGGGCCTCCACATGACCCTTCGACAGATTATCATAGGTGATGGTTTCATGGCCACCCTCCAATAAAGCCTTTACCACATGGCTTCCAATATATCCGGCCCCACCAGCCACCAAAACGCGCAATTTATTCTCCCCCTCATGGATGGACTTGCGAAATCTATAGTCTATAGACTATCTCGTGAGCTTCACGCCAAGCCCAAACTCTTTCCTCTTCTCCCTCCAGGTCACGGTCACATCAAAACAATGTAGATGCCTGGCTACGGTCCAGTCGCTATCTACAAGGACCTGTGTCCTGAGATCATATTGGCCTGACCAGGCGATCGTCCACCCGGGGAAGGCGCCGAGGCTAAACCTCCCGTTCAACTCATCTGCGTCGGATTGTCTGTCAAAGGAAAAGGGAGTCTCCCCGATGGCCCTTACAACCCGGTAATCAAGCCCCAATTGCGACGATGGCCCCGCCTGTGCCGCGAGGCTGATGGTCGCATCGATGGCGCCTGCTGAATCGCCCGTGCCATAGAAACGCCTATTTGCTTTCATGCTTGCCCCGAGCGAGACATTTTTCGTAAGCTTCAAAGGATCAGCGAGGGATATTTGCATTTCCGCAGTCGCCCGCGCGGCTTCCCGGCCTGTGGCCGATTCGGCAAATCTCCCGGCCTCACCTACTAGCTTCACAGAGACCTCATCACCAATCACCCGAAAAGGCTTAGATTCTACCTGGATTCGCGGGATGGCATCCACATAACCTACGTCCTGCCTTGTTCGCTCTGCCGCCGCCAAATAGCGATAGTTCCTTGACTCACCTTCGAGACGGATGCCGCCTGCAGTTGGGAACGATTGTTTCCAATCGAGATCTGCACTAGCATTTATACCTGGCGCTGGAATATAAGAAAGATCGACCTTCGCCTGCGCCCCGTCAAGACGGCTCCAGAGGATCCCGCCATGCCCGCTCAGTTTATCTCCTTTGACAATGCCCAAAGACTTTGGGCCATAATCATAATCAAACCCGAGAGCCCAACCGGCGCGACTCGCGTATTCGGCATCAATGGAGAGCTTGCTGTAGTCGTCAATGGAATAATGGTAATCAGCCCCGACTATCACGCCCTTGTCCGGCTTATAGGCCAACCGCACATGAGGCATTGACTCATCCCAATCAACCTGTGGAAGCATGCTGTCTCTCGCCTCGGTCTTCTTGAGGGGCAAGGTCAGTCTGGGGATCGGAATCACAGGGTAACGGCCTAGATATAGAACGACCCTTTGGGCTACCAGACGATCGCCAGGATATATGACGATTCGCCTGGCTCGCACGCTGTAGCACGGGGTTTTGAGATCGCATCTGGTTACCACGCTGCCATCGAGAACGAAATCATGTCGGGTGATAGTGGCAGAATCCGCGCCAATGATGAGGCCATCCACCACAAGATGGGCGCTATCGAACGAGATCTCTCCGGAATTCATGTCATAGGTAAGTCTATCGCACTTCCCCGAATCAGTCTTCTTTTTGAAGGTCACATTTCCCGCTGCCACCAGGGTCTGCGCTGAAAGATCAGCGTCAATCTGATCTGCGGTGATGGTGATTTCGCCGCTATTCGCGCTGACGTTCCCGGTGGCAATCACATACATCCTATCTGCCACATATTCAAACGAATCCGCATCAATGACGATAGGCTCAGCAGCCTCGCAGGCCCTGGCAACGAGAACGACTGTCATGAACATGAAGATAGCGACAGCTGGTAATATGGCCCATAGGCTTCGATCTTTCAAACAAGAAATGCGCAAATCTTCCAACCCTCGCACAAATCTATTGTCCCTTGGGAGCAGCCGGCGAAACCCCGGGTTTGATCTGAATGACAGGGAGATCTGATATGGATCCGCTGGCATCTCCCGGATAGGTTAGTCCAAGCGCCTCAACCTCCTTTTGGACGGAGACAAACATCTCGGTGCCCGCAGGTAAGATCGCTTCCTTGCCTTCAACCAGGAAGCCGCCGAGCGCGCCTATAGGGCCGAAGATCACGAAGCCCGCGACACTAGCCCCTACGGCAAGCTGCAGGCTTTCATTCATCTTCTTCACACTCTCACTGAGGCCCAACATTATCCTCGTTCCATCTATGGCCCGGATAGAACCAAAATCAAGCTCCACCTTGCCATCGCGGCCAAGGCGACCTGCTGGCTCGACGCTGGTTATCGTGGCCGCCCCTCGAGTACCTTTGGGGATCACCACTTCTGTACCTACGATAACATCCCGGGAAACCTCATATTGGATTTTGTCGCCTTTCTTTGCGTTGGCCGAGCTGAAGCCCTCAATCATCCTGATCTTCACTGCCGTCCCCGAAGGAATCCTGACCCTGGCCATCGAGACTCTCCCCTGGGGCAGGCAGAGGTTGACCAAATCCTCCACTCTGGCCACAATCGAAATCCCCTGCTTCGTGTTGCCGGTTATAAGTTTCTCCAACCTATCAACCTTCGGGACGACAGGTTCAGAGCTCACAGCTCTCATGAGATTCCATTCGACTGCGGCCAGCTTGAAGGCAAGGGACGGCCCTTCCAGGAGGCTTGCTCCTACAAAGGCATTGAGCTTAGCCACCCTGTCCATGATGGTCCCGTCTTGCTCCTTGCCAAAAAGGTCTTTCTCCATCTGGCCAATCCGAGAAATAATGGCGCCACTGGATTCCCGACCATAGAGAAGCATTTCGGCCTGAGAGAGATTTGTGAGAAGTGGCGATTCCCCTAATGCGACGGGAGTTGCGGGCCCCAAAGTCAAAGCGCACATTATCGACAAAACAACATAAAGTGATCTCGTCTTCATATACTACTCCTCCATATATACGTCTGGCGAACAACGGAAACCCGGCGCCGCAGATGTCAATGGCGTGATATCCTAGAACCTTATTGTAAGCTCAGCGGTCGCCATATTGGTCCTGGTATGAGCCTGATCCGAATCGCTGATTTCGGTGAAATCAATAAGCTTATACCCAAGGCTCAGGAGGGTGTCAGTGCCAAAAGAATAGCCGATCCCGAGGCTAGCCACCGATTTTGCGCTATCCTGCGACGGGTTGCTTCCGTCCTTGGCTAGAGTCTGCCAAAGAAAAGGAAGATCCAATTCCAGGCTGACCCCTGCTCCCTTCCCCAGGTTGAGGCCCTGCACCGACTGGTTGCGAGAGCGCGAGTATGAATAGCCAGCCTTTAAAAATGCACTATCGCCCAGTAGAAGGCTATAGTCGACACCCACTGTAGCAGTTCCTTTAGTAGAAGATTGCCCATCGTCTTGCGTCGCCGCCTGAGATAAGACATAGCCAGCGGAAATATTGGCAAGCTTGGACAGCGCATACTCGAGCCCGACGGACGCTATCACATCCTCCTTGTCGTCCTGCTGCCCGTCACGGGAACTCCGCCCGGCGGGCGTTCCTTCAGGAGCAGCCCCGGGCTTGTCACTCTTTCCCTCCGGGTTCATGAGCACAGGGATCTTGAGTTCCGCCTTGATACGATCTTGCGATAGCAGGGTGAATGTAGCCGGCTGGGCTTTCTCTTTGTCTTTCTTAGCCTCTGCCGGGGGAACAGCGGCAGGCAGATCTTCCTTGCCTGACAGCAAATCGGAAAGAGTAACTCCCGCGCCTGGATCCGCAAATGACCTGGGCAGCACCTGGGGGCTATGATCTGCAAATGAGATCTCCTGCACGGATACCATGGCTAGTTCGCTAACAAATTCTGATCTCAATCGCTTTATAGCCTCTTTCTGCACGCTATTCAGCGCCACAGGGGGCTTTCGGGTCTCGATGGCGTTAGTGAGCCTAGATATGATGCATGCAATCTCGTACCGCGTGTAAAGCCTGTCACCGGAGAATGACCTCTCGCTATAACCTTCCACAAGGCCCATCCTGGCAAATTGGGCAATGTCATGGTAGATCCAGCTACCGCGCTCAACCAGAGCAAAGGGCCCCTCCCCTGAGATACCCGCGGGTTCCGGAGAAAAGGGGCCAGTTGAGGCCAGGGCTGCATAAGAATAAAGCGCACATATGAGCAAGGTCACAACCAATGTGGCCCGCATGATTGTAACCCATTTAGTTGTCTTTAGAGAAGCTACGCCCACCATATATCCCTTCAGATGAGAATAATCAATACGCCCGGCCCGATATAGATATTCGAACGGACGCACCCAAATCCGGGCCTCCAATATCACGGGAACCGAATTCTCTCTGCTGGAATCGAATTCCCTCGCCGGAGGCGATTCCCTCTGCCAAGAGCGATTTCCTCCGCCGGAAATGGGTTCCCTCCGCTGAAAATGGCATCGCTCCGCTGGCTCTATGATCATTATCTATGTAGATAGTATTAGATAATATTCTCCTTCTTGCCGCCAGATCCCTGCTCAAATAGGCCCGGGTAAAATCAGTTTTTCCTTCCATTTTCCGGCAAAAAACCTTTCTGCTAATATTATAGCAACATAATCGTCATATGGTCTATCCGGGACCCTCAACCCAGCGGGAATAAATCTTGTAATTCCTCTCCCCGGGTGTTCCTTCAAGTATCTTCGCCTGGCCTCCACGCTGGTGAGATGCTCATCTACCAGGAAGACCTCCGTGCCGGGCCCTCCTCCTTCCCCGCAACATCGCGCCAGAACGGAAAGAGCCCATCTAGATCCGGTGCGATCGCCTAAGACAAAGACAGCAAGTTTATACCTTGTGAGCAAATCTCGGATGGTCTCGTGCAATTCATGGGCATCTATGACCGCCCGGCACAAAATGTGACCATCCCGCCTTACCACAGCCACACCACATTTATCGCTACCTGGATCAATTGCTATCACAACATCTGCCTGTTTCGACAGAGACCTCAACCCCCTATTAGAATCCCGCCTGTGCTGGCGGCAATCCCGTCACTTAAGCCCAGCACACTCCATAAAACCTCTAACATGGATAATTCCATCCGGGAATTTTCCGCGGGCAACATCGTCCGCTGGAAATAGTGTTCACTATTAGCACCGTCCGCCGATGATAATGCCTGCCATTAGCATTATCCGCTCGGGACAGTGTCCGTCATTAGCATCGTCCGCAATCAACAGTGCTGGTAGCCAGCACTATCCTCCTAAAACAGTGTCGATAGCCGACATCGTCCGCCAGCAATAATGTCAGTGGCTAGCACTATCCGCCACGGACCTATTGACATTGTCTCGAGTCTGGCTATATATGATCATTACGAATCCCCGGGGACTTTAGCATGGCCTTGACCTTCCCATAGGATGTAATCTCGGCCCCAATAGGATGAGCCCCGGGCCAGGTCATCCCTGAACCGGGGCTCTCAACTCACTCAGCTTGCCTTCTTTAGTATGCCCTGAACCTGATTAGAATGTCACCTTCAGGCCTGCAGAGATGATGTTCACCGAGTAGTCATTGTCCGTGTTTTGAGGATCAGACTTCTTATAGGTGTATCCAAGGTTTAACGTGGTATTGGTAGTGATGTCGTATTTGTATGTCACCTCGGCAAGGGTGTTGGCCACCGGCAGGGCTATGGTATGGACGCCCGAAACCACCTGATGGTTGCCATTATCATCGGTCTTGTCGAGTTTTCCATACTCCACCTTACCAGTCAAGGTCACCTTCGGTGTGAGCTTATGCTCGACGCTGGCCTTTACAATGCTCTTGTATGTCTTCATCTTGTTGGCATTGTCCAGGACATCGGCTGTGCGCTCATAGGTATAACCAGCGCCCAGCGTGGTCGCCTCGCTGACCTTGAGGCTCGCGTCAACGCCAGCCTTGATGGTGGCTTCAGCGGAGTCCTTGGCGCCAGGCTCGTCGTCGTCCCATGTCGCAGCGAAGAATTCCTTGGACCTATTGAGTTCATACCCGCCAGTTAGGGTGACGCCTTCAATAGGCTTGAACTCCAGGCCAAGGCCGGCCTTGGATGTGCTGTACCAGTCGCCGGTATCAGGAACGCCAAGATCCTGAGCCACGCCAGCAAAGTTATACCTCACCCTGGAATATTCATAGCTGGCAGTCGCAGGGCCCCACTTGGCCTCGACAGATGTGCCAAGGGTTGTAGTCTTGGCGCCAGCTATATTAGTTTCCGGCTTCGTCTGGTCTGTGCTATCCTCGTTAAGGGTGCAGGCAAAATAATTGTTAGCCTTGGCCTCAACCCCGGCGGTCACGTCAAATCCGAGGAGCTTAGTCGCCAGCTCAGCGCCGGCCTTGCCCTCAGATATCTTGCGCACGTTCCAGTCCTCGTAACCGCTTATCCCGTAGCCGCCACTCAGCGTAAGGGTCCCGCCAAGGATATTCTTCACGGGATACTTGGCGCCGAGGCTATATTCCTTGACATTGGGCTTTACATACCGATCAGCACTATCATCGCTGGTATTTGCGAGGACAGGCACAAAGTCCTTGCCTACCAAGGTGTACTTAGCTTCCAGCCCGAGGTTGCCAATCGCCCCCTCGCCTTTCAGGCTATAAGCATTAGCGGTGGTATCATCTGACTCTTGAAGTTTCGCAGCCTCGCCGGTGATCTTCAGGCTCGGGGCGAGGACCGCTTCGCCATAAATGCCATAGACGCTCTGATCAGGATTGGCTGTCACATATTCGCCGATCTTGTATTTATCCGCGTCCGCAAGAGATGTGAGATCATTTGCCACCCTCACCATGCTGGCACCAAACTTCACATTATCGGTGATATTCATCTTCACGTCAGCGCCAGCCGCATAGCGAGCATACTCTGCGGGAACTTCCGTTACTCCTGGCGAAGGAGCAACGCCCTTGACCGCATCATTTATCCTCGCCACCATGAGCGTACCGCCTAGTGGACCATATCCGAGCTCGGCGTAGGCGCCCTCATACAACGGGTTCTTGTCGGAATCCAGAAGCTTGTGCGGGGCAAGGGTGAATTTCTGGAATGCGGTATCAGCCAGTTTCACGTCGCCTGCGTGCACGTGCTTCAGGACGCCAGGCGTCACGACATCCAGCGACAGGCTGGTTATCTCGAACGACTCGGTCCAGGTACCTTTGAGGTCATTTTTCGCGCCCAGCCCTGCCTCCACCACGACGCCGGGAGCGACATCAGCCTTTAGTTTAAGCACCAGCTCATGGTAGAAATCAATGCCGGTCGAATATGTGCCATCGCTATAGGGCCCATCATCGAAGATGTCATACGGGTCTTGCCATGCTACATTGGCGTTGCCCCTCACATCCGTGCTCTCATATTTCACTTCGCTGGAACCAGATAGGGATACCTTCTCGTGTCCGGCTATGTAGGCATCCAGCTTCTCGCCCACAGTAGACGCCTTTGTATCCACTGCTGTGATCTTCTGGTCCAGAGCGGCTATCCCGGCCGAGGTGGTGGCGATATGGCCCTCGAGCTTCTGGTCCACTGCCGTGATCTTCTGATCCAGGCCGGATATGCTAGCTGCGGTGCTAGCCACATGCTCGTCCAACTTCGCGCTGAGAGCATCGGCCTTCTCATTGGCGGCAGAAGCCTTGGAATCGACATCAGCTATCTGCTGCTTCATGGCGTCCATCTCGGACCGCATATCGTCTATCTTTGCATTGACAAAAGTGAGTTGCTCCTCAAGGGCAGAGACGCGAATTCCCAAAATGTCTAACTCCTTGCTGAATTCGTCCTTTAGAGCGTCAACCATGGCGATGAGCTCCACAGCCTTGTCATCGAGAGCTTTTTGCATAGCGCCAGTCAGCTCAACGCCCTTCTTGGCAAGGATATCCTTGATCTCAGCGTCAACAGCGGCGACCTGCTCAAGCGCCTTGCTAGCGTCAGCCTGGGCCGCAGCAGCTGCCTCGCCGGCCTTCGCAGCTTCAGAAGCTGCGGCGTCAGCCTTGCCGGCCGCTTCGTCGGCCTTGGCCACTGCGGTATCAGCCTTATCACTTACTTCCGATACCTGGCCTTCGAGACCTGTGACTTTCTCGTCTACGGCGCCGACCTTGCCCTGGACATCAGCCACAGCGCTTTCAAGATCAGATACCTTGCTTGCGAGCGCTTCTAGTTCGGTCTTGTCGAGTTTCTCCACTATGGTCTTCTCTACTACCCTCTCGACGGCAGCTTTTTCAGCCGGAGCTACTGGTTGCTCTGCAGGTTTTGCAGGCTCTGCCGGTTTTTCAGGCGTTGCCAGAGCCTCGGCCTTGAGCTCCTGCTTTGCCGCCTCTATCTCCGACTTTATCTGAGCGTCCAGAGAAACCAGGAGCCTTGCCACAACCATGGCCATCTGGTACCTGGTCATCGGTTCGTTGCCCTTGAAGGACCCATCAGGGAAACCTTCCACCAGGCCGTAGGCTGCAAGCTGTGATACGGCATTGTAGGCCCAGTGATTCGCCGGCACATCAGCAAAAGGACTTGCCATCGCCGGAATTGCCAGGGCAAACCCCAGCGTACATGCCAAAAATACGGCAAGCCATTTACTCATCTTTTTATTCCCCCTCGATTACCTATTGATCATTCAGCGGCCATTCTTGCGGAAACAAATAGGAGAATACTGATGAGTGCCCTAGTTACCTCACCATTCTCCCTCGTTCCCCAGGAGGCCTATGTCCTGTCAGGACCTACCGGGTAATGCGGGGTGCACCTCCTTTCGCCCGTGATCCCTCTGGGACGTTTCTCTACTGTTAGTAACAACCTTCTTTATTTTTATTCTCCGTAGGATCCATAACTCCTCCAGGATCACCAAAATTTTTACGCCATATTTACAGAATTTCTTCACTTCATGCAGGGGATCCTTGCCTGATCAGCATGACATTACTTCGCAGACAAGTATTCTCTATTTTGGGACGGAAATGGAGATAACAAAAACCCCATACACCAGAGAAAACGATGGAATAATTACCGATCCCTGTCTCCATGGATAGTATTCCTCTGGTGATGGGGTTTTATGGGCATCACGTAGCTAGATTTCTATTCTTTGTTCGTTTTCTTTTTTACCTCCAGGGTTACCTCGAGGGGGCCCTCTGTATTCCAGGTATCCTTGACAGCGCGGGCCAGAACCTCGACAGGCTTTTTCTCTTGCAGGATAGCCGTCTTGGCATCCCTCAGTTCCGAATATCCCAAGAGCCGCCCCACGGTCCCCTCCGCGTCAGAAATCATGCCCTTCTTTATCGCGGCAGAGTTTACGTCTATAAGTAGTGCCATGAGTTGATCCTGGACGTAGTCGGGCCCTTTGGACCCATCTACTGTCCTTGAGGCGATCATATCGCCGGCCTTATAGATCATCTTCCGCTCAAAGACCTCGATATAGGCGTAGACTGGCTGCCCCTGCATGGCATTGATGGCAGAGACCATCCTCACCACGACGCTTCCCTTGGCGTCATGGATCCTGCGGTATGCTTCATCTAGATTATCAGCCAGCCATACTATGGCGTCCTTATCGCGCCCCTCTATCCTGGCGCCGCGTTTTAGAGCCGCCTGATTAGCTTCCACGAGAAACTCCTCCAGGGATTTCTTGATCTGCTCCATCGCTCCGCCGCCTTCCATGGTCGTGGCAAGGATGATTTCATCCCGCCTGTAGGTTAAATCGCGAAGCGACATGCCTTGCACATATTGAGACATTCCCTGGAGATGTGAATAGAGGACGTTCACCGCGTTGGTAAGGTCCTTGATCTGGGTACTGAGGCCCATCTTCTCTTCCTGGAGGGATTTACGGTCTGCCTCCAGGCTCTTGATCTCTTTCTCAAGATCGCCGGCCCGCTTTTCTAGCTTGGCAATATCGCCTTTCGCCCTGGCGAGTGATTGCTTTGCCTGGGCATAATCCTTCTGGGCTATTTCATAGCGCATCTTCGCTTCAGCATACTGCGTTTTGAGAGTCTCGAGCTGTGAAGTGATCTCGCCCAGCTGCTTCGTTGCCTGCTGTCGCTGTTCAGCCGCCTTCTGGAGCTCCTTGCTCAACTGATCATTTCTAGCGACGAGCGTGGCATACTCCTTCGCCTTGGCATCCATCGCCTGGGAGAGAACTCCTATCTTCTCTGTGAGGGAATCTACTTTGGAGGAAAGCTCCTGAGCTCTGGCTTCCCTGATCTTCAGCTCCTTCTCCTGTTTTTGAAGCTTGACTTCCGCGTTCTTCAAATCTTGCTGGGTGGTAGCCAGGGTAGCCTGGATCTCATGCATGTGAAACAAGGCGGTGCGAACATCATTTGAGACAAAGCTGAGCACCACCAAAGTAGTGGTTGATACCATGATTCCGGTGATGATGGTGATAATAATAGAAGTATACCTAGGCCGCAGGCCAAAGATTGTGAGCCTCCTGCGGCCAACCTTGCGTCCTATGCGGTCGCCTACGTAAGCTATGAGACCACCTGTCACTATAAGTGCCAGGACAAGAGTAAAACCATACAAAATCGCTCACCCCCGGCATAGCTCACCCCACCGAAATCAGCCCCGTCTAAGAGCAAGGAAGGCGCCGATTCCGCCAAACAGGAAATTTTGAAACCATGCCCCCAAAAATGGCGACACGCTGCCGCGCTCCGCAAAGGCCGTCCCCAGACTCATTATAACATAATAGATGAAGATCAATATTATGCTGGCGCCAAACCCTACTGATGTGGAAGATCTCCTGAGTCGGATACCGAGAGGGGCGGCAATGAGGGCGAAGACAATACTGGCAAAGGGTATAGCCAATTTAAGGTGAAACTTGACCCAGAGCTCTCGGACCTCCGCGCCTTGCCCAGCCAACACCCTTATATATCTGAACAACTCGCTTATCCCCATTTCATCGGGGCCCTTCTGTCTCCTCATTATCTCGCTGGGGGCGCGGCGGATCCTGCTCTCATATGTGGAAAATCTGATAGACCCAACCCGGCTGCCATCCAAGATAGTATAGATTGTACCACCTATGAATTGCCAGTCATCGTCCCGCCAAATGGCGCGCGGCGCTGTGGTTATTCTCACCAGCCGGCCATCCTCAAAATCCTGGAGAGTCACATTGGTGAGTTTACCAGTAGAACCATCCAGTTTTTCGGCCACCACGAGGCGAGAGATCTTTCCATCCTTGAATTCTTTCAATACGACATTGGTCTGAACCTGGACGGCGCTCTTTCCGCCGAGTTCCCATAGAATTTCCTGGACCTCGGAATTTGCCCGCGGCGCCACGACCTCGGTAAGGTATAATGATACGAAGGTAACTACAATGGCCAAGACGATTGCGGGGACAACGAGACGCCTCCTGCTTATCCCGCTGGTCACCATGGCGACCAGCTCATGGCTGTCAGAAAGCCTGCTAAAACAGAGGAGGGTGGCCATGAGGACAGACATTGGAAACGTCATCACTGCTATGCGAGGAAGGCCCAAAAAGAAAATCTTCACCACGGTGGCAACCCCAGCGCTGCCGCCTGCAAGCAGCCTTGCCGCCTCAAATAGCAAATCTCCCGCCACGAAAATCCCCGTGAAGGCGGCAAAACTGAAACCCAGGTATGACCTCAACTCTTTAGCTATATATCTATCCACGACCGATAAGGCCACTTAAATCACCGTCGTATTCATCATCTATTTCGCATCCTGGCAGTGCATAAATAAAATAACTTGTAGCAGTGCAAATATAATAAGCTTGTGCTTACGATAATGTGAAACGCTCCCCCAGATAGAACCTCCTGGCCACCTCACTTGCGGCAACTTCGGCGCTGCTGCCGGAAACCAGTATCTCCCCCTGGTGCATAATATAGGCCCTATCTACAATTGCCAGGGTTTCCCTCACTGAATGGTCAGTGATGAGAATTCCGAGGCCATCCTGCTTGAGCACAGTTATGATCTCCTGGATATCCTGGACAGCGATGGGATCAACGCCAGTGAATGGTTCATCGAGCAAAATGAAAGAAGGAGATATGGCGAGGCATCGAGCTATCTCTGCGCGACGTCGCTCCCCGCCCGACAGGGTGTAGCCCATCTGATCGGCAAGATGGGCGATGTCCAGTTTCTGCAGGAGTTCATATGCTTGTTTCTTCCTCACAGAGGCAGGCACGCCCCTGAGCTCGAGGATCGCTTCGATATTTTGCAGGACAGTGAGCCTCCGAAAAATCGAGGGCTCCTGGGCAAGATATCCGACCCCACGTCGCGCTCTGAGATGAACGGGAAGTCTAGTGATCACCTCACCGTCCAGCAGGATCTCACCCGCATCCGCCGCCTCGAGGCCGACAATCATATAAAAGGTCGTCGTCTTGCCTGCTCCATTCGGCCCCAGGAGACCTACGACCTCCCCCCTGCGGACGCAAAGGCTAACTCCCCGCACTACCTTGCGCCCACGATATCTCTTCTCGAGCCCCTCTGCCCTGATCCCGGAATCCCTAGAATCCGTCTTGATTCCGGTATCCTCAGAATCCGTCTGGATCCCGGAGAGCTCTAGATCTATTGCTTTTGCTTCTCGATTGGGATTACCAGGCGTGTCCCCTCACTCCCCACTACGCGTTTTTCATTCAAGAATATGGTTATCTTCCCTCCCGAGAAAACCCTGCCGCCGCTCTTTACCTGAGCGTTGCCCGTCACTTGCGCTTTCCTGCTATTTCTATCAAAGTCGACTATATCGCCTGTCGCGGTGATATCCTCATAGACCAGGCGACAATTGCCCTGAAGGCGAGCTGTCCCCGCATGAAAGTCAGCCTCTAGGCTATTCCCTGATAATTGAGCGTTGTCCATGCTAGCCGATATCGCGCCGGTGGCAAATATACGGTTGTCATTTACCAGATAAGTCATCTCGTTGCAAGCCATGGCCCAGCCATTTGCAGCAGATTCCTTGATCCTGACCGAGCCAGTGACCATAAGTTTCTGCGATTTCTCCTCAAAGCTCATCCTGTCCCCTCTTATGGTCCTGAAGCCATAGACTGCCACAACGTTCTTATCCGCTGTGATCACCTTTTTTTGATTATCGTATTCGATATTTCCATCAGCTGTAATCTCTATTATCTCAACTGCAGAGCTTCCACCCTGCGTCTGGGCGGTCGCCGTCCAGGCATAGAGACCGGAAGAAACAATAGGAACTATAAAGATCAAGAGAATTGCAGGTATGTAGCGCAAGAAACGAATCATGGCCAACCTCCCCTCTCCCTGAAAGAATTGCTTCAATAAAAAATATCTATTCACGGAACTGTCGGACACTCGGCCGCTCTCCCCGCTGGGCGCGACCTCAGTATGGTCACCTTGCCCGGACCCATGGTCTTTACCAGGTGAAATCGGTCATCCACAGTCAGGGTATTTGAGGCCAGCGCAACTGTAGGCCCCTTGTAGCGTACCCCGCCCCCGAAGATAATGGTGTTCTGAGTTCCATCCCATGAGGCCCGGCCGGCCTCGAACCGCTCCCCTGACGGGGTAGTCGCGCTCACGCCTTCGTCGAATGAAAGCGTCCTCTTTTCCCACGAGACCACAGCTTTGGCAGCCTTTACACGAGAGATCTCCTTCCCTTCGCTATATTTCGCCGCCTCTACGCCATAGATACTTGCCATCATGGCATCATCCGAGGCCTCGATTTTATCGGCCTTCATCTCCCATTCTACCTCTCCGGATGGGTTGGTGAGGATGATCTTCCCGCCTTTCACCGTTATCCCCGGCCCGGCATCTTTACCCACATGCTCGGAATCTGGGGCGGCTACATTGCCGCTTTCATCGCGCGACCCGGCAATCTTAGAGCTGGCTCGGGAACTAGCCCCGGTATCTGAGAGGATATGCCTTCCTGGATGCCAGGCATTATATGCCAAGCACCATATGAAGATGCCACCGACAATGATGAAAACGGCGAAGAAGGCACGCCTATACCACCTCTCGCCGCTCAAACTGAGCCTGCGAAAGCCTGCTATAAAGCCCGCCTTTCGCCAGAAGCTCCTTATGTGTCCCACTCTCCACGATCCTCCCATTTTCCAGCACGATGATCCTGTCAGAATTCCTGATGGTAGAAAGCCGGTGCGCGATGATGAATGTCGTCCTCCCTTGCAGAAGACGAGCGAGCGCCTCCTGGATCAAGGCTTCCGATTCCGCGTCCAGCGCCGAAGTAGCTTCATCCAGGATCAACAACCGGGGATTCCTCAATATAGCCCTAGCTATCGCGATCCTTTGTCGCTGACCACCCGATAACGTCGCTCCCCGCTCGCCAAGGACAGTATCATAACCCTCGGGCAGCTGAGTAATGAATTCATGCGCGTTAGCCGCCTTCGCAGCCGCGACTATTTCTTCAAAGGATGCATTTTCCTTGCCATAAGAGATATTTTCTCTAACGGTCATGCCAAAAAGGATCGTGTCCTGTGGCACAAGTCCAATATGGCTCCTCAGCGACTCAATCTTGATACGCTTCAGATTGTAACCGTCAATATAGATACTTCCGCTGGTGGGGTCATAAAACCTCATGAGCAGGTTGACCAGCGTGGTTTTGCCAGCCCCACTAGGACCGACTATGGCAATGACCTCCCCAGGCCGCACGCGAAGGTTGATTCCAGTTAAAACCTCTTCACCGTTTCCATACCTGAATGAAACATCCCGGAATTCGATATGGCCCTTTATCGCCGGGAGTATTATGGCATTGGGGGCATCCACGATCTCTGGTTCTATAGCGAAGATAGATTCAACTCTCTCTAAAGCGCCGATCCCTTGCTGCATGGCCCCATAGGCCGCAGATATCCGGCCAACTGGAGTAGATGCAGTGCCTGCGCATCCGAGAAATGCCATAAATGAACCCAGCGTAAGAGTACCCTTGAGCACCTGCCGGCCGCCAAACCACAGCACAAAGGCCATCCCCACTACAGAAAGGAATTCTACAAGTGGTGATATCAAAGCATAGATTTTTGCGCTCTTCATGCTGGTCACAAAACTGCCTTCATTCTCACGTCCAAATCGCTCGATCTCCCTGCGCTCCATATTGAACGCCTTTACGATCCGAATGCCAGTGAGAGTCTCCTGAAGCACCGTGGCTATATCAGCGATCTTAGCCTGGTTAGCCACGGCTATATTCCTCAGTCTGTCGCCCCCCCGGGCGATTACCCATCCTACCGCTGGCATTATAATCAAGGTGACCAGGCTGAGCTGCCAATCTAGATAGAACATCATCCCAATGACCCCTGCCAATGTCACAGCCTGCAGCACCAATTCGGATAAGCCATTTACAAGGGTATTCTGGATGAGAGAGACATCATTTGTCACCCTGGAAACCATCTCTCCAACATGCCTTGTATCATGAAATTGGATGGAAAGCCGCTGGAGATGAATATAAAGCCTGTTGCGCAGGTCAGCCGACGCGCGCTGCCCGGTAAAAGCAAGGAGATAACTCTGGCAATACGCAAATACGCCCTTCAAACCGAAAAGCGTCATAAGCCCCGGTATGAGAAGATTGAGGAGGTGAAGTCCCGTCCTCGATCCGGGGACAAGTATCTTATCCACCACCTCTTTCATTACCCAATAGAGGCTGAGGTTAGCTAGACTGACAAAGACGGCGCATACCATCGCCCCCGTCAGATGGTACCAATATGGCCGTAAAACGGCTTTTAGGGTATGAGGAATCTTCATCTCTATTCCTCCGTGCTCCGTGCGGCTATCTCTAGAACCATATCAACGAGCCGTTCAGATGCTCCCGGGGGCCCCATGACATCCCTGAGTTCTTTCGAAATCCCCCCAAGCCTGTCATGGTCTTGCAGCAATTCCAGGCCCGCGATAGCGACATCCTGAGGACTCACCTTACCAACAAGCTCGGGTACAATATACTTCCGCGCGCGCTTATTGGGTAACGCGAGATATTTCACCTTTTGAAGCGCCCACTTCACACCGAGATATTTCATTGCTCGTCCGATCCCCGGGACAGCCCCCAGCAGGCCGAATATGCCAGGGAGTGGCACGACATCCCAATGCCGGAGCGGGACCGCTATAATCATAGGCGTTCCCAACACTGCCAGCTCAGCAGTGACCGTGCCGGGGAGAGCGATAGCCAGATCGCAAGCAACCATAGCATTGAACCTTTCTTCCGGTTTTACCTGTTCCATATCCAGATCATGCCTGATGAGGTAGCCAGGACTTTCTCCCCCCATTATAAACGGCGAAACCGAATAAAGAAATTTGACGCTTCTGTCTACAGACTTCATAGTCCTTGCCACTTCAAGCAAGAAAGGAACGAAGTATCTTGCTATTTTGGGCCGGCTTCCTGGGAGCAGGAGCACGCACTTCTCATCGTTTCCTATGCCGAATGCAGCCCTGGCTTCATTTTTCTCGAGAGAGGGTTTGACTCCGTCTATCATAAGGTTCCCAATCACCTGTATCGCATCAGGTCTTACCCCTTTGGCCGCCAGCTTGTCCCTCACCCTCTCATCTTCAACTGCAAAGGCCTCAAATGAGGAAATACATGTGGCGCTTCTATCTGAATAGGCAACAGCTCTAAATCCGAGACGTTTTGAAATTCGCGCAGAATACCAGAAATCACCGCCCAAATGCGCCACAATTCCCTTTAAAGCCGCATCAAACCCCCTGGGACGCTTTCCCGAAAGGATAAAGGAGATTGTCTGCGAAGGAGTGAAAACGCCGGAGACTCCTGGCAATTGGCGGGCGATTCCCATCTCATGCCCTGTCGAGAATGGACATGGGGTAAGAAATATCCATATTCTGGCCGCCCCGTTCCGCCGGTGCATACTGCGGCAAAAAGGAGTTACCCAACCAGCTACCTCTCCAGGGGCATTAGTAATGACAGCGACATCAATGGCGTTCAGCCGTCCCGGGCGTGGATCTTCCACCGCGCGCCACCTCCAGTATCTCCTGAGCTGCCCGTATAATGGCGCCCCCCTTCCCAAGGCTCGCCGCAACTTGCCTTAGATCCTCAATCATCTTGGCTCTCTCCTCATCCCTACCTAACAATTGTAAGGTTTTCTCAGATAGACTGTCAACCGTGGCCTCCCCCTGGAGAAGCTCCGGGACTATTTCCTTCCCTGCCAGGATATTCGGCAAGCCGATGTAGGGGATCTTGATGAGTCGACGTCCGATCAGCCAGGTAACTGGAGAGATTGCATAGGTTATTACCATGGGCGCGCCCAGAATCGCCGCTTCAAGGGTTGCCGTGCCAGAGGCTATTAAGGCCATGTCACACGCCCTGAGACATTCATAAGCGCGCCCGTGATAAACCTCGATGGTGACACTGCTCCTGGATATATATTCCTCGATATCCGACATTTCCATGTTAGGTGCCAGGGCAAGGATAGCCCTTGTATCAGGTTTCTTTTGTGAGACCTTCGCCACCGCTCCTACCATAACCGGCAGCAACCTCTTTATTTCTTGCTTCCGGCTCCCAGGGAGAAGCGCTATGACCGTTGAAGAATCATCGAGCCCCAATCTTTCCCTTGCCTCAGCCCTCTCCGGAAGTAGCCCCATTATATCAAGTATTGGATGACCAATGAATATCGCGTCAGCGCCAGCTTCGCGATAGATCTTCTCCTCGAAGGGGAATATACAAAGAGCTCTAGTGACGGAGCGCGCAATGGTTTTCGCTCTGCCGCGGCCCCACGCCCATACAGTCGGGCAGATGAAATATACAGAAGGAATCCCTTTCTGAGCGGCAAAGGTGGCAAATTTCAAGTTGAACCCAGGGAAGTCGATGAACACGATACAATCCGGCCCGAAAGCCAATATAGATGCCTTCAGGCGTGAAAAGGACCTGAGAGCTTGGGGTAATTTAAGGAAGGCCTCAATGAAACCCACGGTCGAAAGATAACTGAGGTCCTCTAAAATCTCGACTCCGGCAGCTTTCATGGAGGGGCCGCCAGCACCCGCGAGTTCCACATCCGGATCAAGTTCCCTGAGCCTTTTGGCAAGCTCTGCGCCATAGAGATCCCCTGACACCTCTCCTGTTATCAATGCAATCCGCAGAGGCCGCCCTCCTTTCATCTGTTCGCAGGCTGATATCCTACCACAGATACCCCCATCTCGTCCGCAAGTCGAAGCATTTCTTCCCGGTCCACCATAATGGCGTGACCCGCCTCCAGCGCGAGGCACCCAGCCCCTACCTCGACCATGCGCCTAATGGTTTCCGGGCCGACAGTTGGCACATCAAATCTCATATCCTGAGATGGTCTGGAGACCTTCACCACCACTGAGCCAGGGCCTCCAAGTTGGCCACCGCGAAGGATCGTCGCATCAGTTCCCTCTATGGCCTCGATGGCCAGCACGATCCTATCCTTCACCACGACACTCTGACCTATATCCATAGCCCCGATATGCTTTGCGACCTTGAAGCCAAATTCCACATCCAGAAGCTCACGCTCGGAGGGGATCTTCTCCCCGAGGACGCCGCTGCCTGCCAGCTGATCGCCTGCATATTTGAGCTGAGAAGTAACTGTGATGCCAACGCTTTCGAAGTCTGACGCAAACTTCTGGAGGATACCCTCATCACTGCGCGGCCCATCATGGCCCATATAATCCACCATAAGCCCATTGAGGGCCATATCATGGAAGACTCTATTCTTCCATACCTTGCCCACCAGCACAACCTCAGTCACCTTTTCCTGTATGAAAAGCCTCAAGATCTCATATGGAGCGTGAAGCGGCAAACAGCAGAGTCTATCCGCAACGGATTCCAGTCCTGGCGCAAAATCATCCGTGACACAGCATACAACTACATATATACCCTGTTTCTTTGCGCCGCGCGCTATGGCAAGAGGGAGATTCCCTCCGCCCGCAACGATCCCCAATCTCCCCATGATCACATTCTCAGTCTCCTCCGGGCACAATCAATCGCTCATTGTTCCGATGGCCCTTCACCCTGATCCTTATAACCACCTTGGTCCTTGTAGCTCATGATGCCGCGGCTTGAACCATTGAGGAAATCAATTAAACTGGCTATCTCTGGGCAGGAACTCAATTCCTGAGCGATCTTGTGGTTCGCCTGAGAGACAGTAAGACCTGAATTATAGAGTATCCTGTAAGCTTTACGCAGCGTGGCCCTGGTCTCCGATGACAGGCCATGCCTGCGCATCCCTACGATATTCAAACCCATAACCCTGGCGGGGTTGCCGTCCACAAGGGCAAATGGCGGCACATCCTTGACGACCTTGGCCATTCCCCCCACCATGGCCAGGCGGCCTACCCTACAGAACTGGTGGATACCGCACATGCCGCCCAGCACAGCCTCGTCTTCAACTATGACATGCCCCGCTAATGCAGCTCCCGCGGTAATAGTGACTCCAGAACCAACAATGCAATCATGAGCAATATGGGCATATGTCATGATCGTGTTGCGGTTTCCTACCCTCGTTTCGCCTCGTCCCTCAGGTGTTCCCCTATGAATGGTCACGAACTCGCGTATCACATTTTCATCGCCAATTATGAGCCCCGTCTTTTCGCCCTTGTATTTGATATCCTGAGGGTCACCGCCGAGGCATACAAAAGGTGAAAGGACGCAATTCTTCCCTATCTCACATGGCCCGTGGATTACAACATGCGCCCCGATTTTGGTGCCATCACCAATTGCTACATCGGGCCCTATCACACAATAAGGGCCTATTTCCACCCCAGCTCCCAACCTGGCGCTGGGATGAACGATAGCAGTGTGATGAATCTTGCGCGTCGGCCGCCCATGAGCTTCACCTGTAGGGGACACAAAACCCCTGTCAACTTTGAAAAGCAAATCATGCTTCCCCTTTCTGTGATTCCTCTTGCTCCCCATCTACCAAGGCAAATGTAAGCTCGCTATCAGCCACAAGCCTATCCTCTACATAAGCGCTGGCTGAAGCCCGGCCCATATTTTTCCGGACGTTTGTGATCTCAGCCTCGATACGAATCTGGTCGCCTGGTAGAACGGGTTTACGAAATCTGGCCCTGTCAATCCCAACGAAATACGGGATCTTCCCAAGAGCCTCCTGGGCGCTGAGCGCGGCAATGCCACATACCTGCGCCATAGCCTCGATTATCAGGACCCCGGGCATTATGGGTCTGCCCGGGTAATGCCCTTGAAAAAAGGGTTCTGTCGATGTGACGTTCTTTATGGCTACCGCCTTTTTCCCGGGCTTAAGCTCAATGACCCTGTCCACAAGCAGGAATGGAAACCTATGTGGAAGTATTCTCTGTATCTCGATGCTCTCCATATCACAAGACTCTCCTTCTAAGATAAACAAGAGCGTAAGAGTGGCAAACCCTTTACAGAGACCCTGGCAAGAGCGCAAGATCCGCCCATCCCCTGTGCATCGTGTTTAGGGTATCTAAGACGGCTAGGGCGCAAATACGTCTAAAGGGCAGGACAGCACGCCTCAATTATCTTGCGCGCCAACTCATGATTCATGGCATGTCCGGAGCCGATGCCTATGACATGAGCTACTACCCGTCCCGCTAAGGCAAGGTCCCCTACCAAGTCCAATACCTTGTGACGAGCGACTTCATCGGGATACCTCGGCTCGTTGAGATATCCATCCTTCCCCGCAACCAGGACCGTGTCAAGGTCACCGCCGAGACCCAGTCCAAGGGACCGTAATGAAGCTATCTCTTGCTCAAATGCCACCGTCCTGGCCGGGGCGACCTCCCTTATAAAGATATCTTCATTGATATCGAATTCCACTTGTTGGGTGCCAGGGCATGGATCGTCCCCCACGAAACAGTAGGTGACCTTCAAGCACTGCCCATCATACGGCAGCGCCACCAGGTACCTGCTGCCTTTTCTTACCCATACAGGATGCCTCAATATATACTCTTTCGCGGGGCAGTCCTGAGAGATAATCCCAGCCCTTCGAATGAGGTCCACAAAAACAGCCGCGCTCCCGTCCCCCATCGGGACCTCATCCGAATCCAATTCACATATCACATTATCTACAGATAGCCCTCTCAGCGCGGCCATAAGATGCTCAACAGTCCTGACCTGGACATGGCCCCTTCCCAATGTAGTGGCACGAGCGCCGTCGACGATATTCTCGACCCTGGCCGGGAGTTCTCTAAGCTCGCCGCCATCCCGCCTCAGGAAGATCACACCGGAACCCGCTGGCGCCGGGCTTAACGTCAATGTGGCCTTCCTGCCAGAGTGAAGACAACTCCCTCTAAAAAAAACCTGCTCCCTTATAGTTCTCTCGAACTTTCCATCAAGATTCTTGTCCATATCTTTGATATATTCGACAATGATCGGTTTTTCCCTTTACCAATTTCGCATATCGCTTTCCCAACTCAGAGGAAGGAGAGAAGAGCACCGTTTCCGGATCTCCTTCCTCGATGATACTTCCGGATTCCATAAGTAAGAGGCGTGTCGCCACTCTTCGGGCAAAGTCCATTTCGTGTGTCACCAACACCATGGTAATGCCTTCGGTGTGAATCAGATCCTCGATCACATCTAGCGCCTCACCTACCAGAATCGGATCGAGGGAAGCGGTGGGCTCATCCCAAAGCATTAATTCTGGCTTCATCGCCAGCGCCCTGGCGATGGCCACCCTCTGCTGTTCACCGCCGCTCAAGGTGTCAGGCTTCCTGTAAAACATCTCCTTGCCTATCCCCACTCTTCCGAGGGCGCGCTCGGCATTTTCCCCGGCCTCCCCCCGCGGGAGGCCGGATACCTCAGCCCCCAGCAGGACATTCTCAAACACCGAGAGTCTCCGCACCAGGTTGAAATGCTGGAAGACGAAGCCGATCCTGGATCTCAGACTCAAAAGCCCCCTGTAGTCCAGGCTCATGACATCCGTCCCATCGAAAATCACTTTCCCGCCATCCGGCTGGACGAGCCTGTTGATGCAGCGGAGGAGCGTTGACTTGCCGCACCCGCTCGGCCCGGTGATAACTACTACATCTCCTCGTTTACAGGTCATATCTATCCCGTCAAGAACGACCTTGCGCCCAAACCTCTTTCTGAGGCCTTCTATTTGCAGAAATCTCCCTTCATCACTTCCCACCGGCGCCACCCCCAGCACCAGGTACCGGAGCCATCCTCAATGGCCTACCGGACCACGCCAGCCTATAAGGCCTCACCCCATAGCGCAGCTGGAGCCTATTCAGTATCTGGAATATTCCAGGTCTGGCCTCGGGTATTATTATCTCTCTAACAATGGTTGAATATGGCATCCCCATGGCCTCGCACGCCTCGATCTCCGAGACATTGATCGGGTTGATCCTCCCGCTCAGCGTCCAAACTATGAGACCCAGGAAACCACCGAGGAATGCCATATAAGAAGGCCCGATCCATCCGAGCTTGCTTTCTTGTATAGCATAAATGAGGCTATTTGTCGATGCGCCAGATAAAATCATATAGACTGCCGCCGAAAGCCGCCAGATATTTCGACTTCTCTGCCGAGAATAGAAATGGTTCAATACCACCGCCACAATGGAATGGTCCAGGAGAAGCGTGAAAAGGGTGAAGATGACGCATACCAGGGTCCCGATGGCCGATCTTGCCTCCCGCATGATCCGGTAGACTTCGCTCCTGATACCGGGCTCTAGCATTCCCACGCGCATCAGGCTTACAGTGGCATCGAAATTTGCAGTCATCTCCTTCGAAATCATGAGAGCCTCCCGTTCCGGGACATCCGGACCCAGCAATATGTCGATCCTCTGGCCGGGTATGACTTGCCCCCCCATATAACTTTCGATCAGCTTGATGGAACGGCCTACCTTTTCATCCCCCAGATCTGGAAGGGATGATTTTATATCCGCCAATTGAGACAGCATGGCCTCTGTGTCCAGCTCCGAGACCTTCCTGAGGTCGCGAGCGATGGCATCGAGGTTGGACCTCAAGCCTCTCACATCAAGGTTCTGCAGCTCGATAAGCAACCTATCCGTGAGTCTCCGCAACCCATTCACGATGCCAGGAAGCTCACCCGTTTTCACCAGACTGGAAATTGTCCCGAGACCGGACGAAAGCTGTTTTGCCTTGTCGTGCCATTCATTCAAGGATTTTACCAAGGCCGAAACATTGGGGCTTCGACTGCCTGACCTGTTGGATCCCAGAAACTCCCTAGCCTGGCGATCCAGAAAATCGAGAGTCTCAAGAGAGGCTGAGAACCTGTCAACGACCCTTGATACATCATTCAGCTTCTTCAGCATTTCACCAGATTTCGCCGGAGAGATAGGACCGGAGGTTTCATCCCCAAGGGAATCTAATGTGCGCTGTGCGGAGATGAGGCTGGACACTACATTATCATACAGGTCCAGGGCCTGCCTTGCCGATGAGATACTGCTCAAACCATCCTGGCTGTAGGTCTTGAGACCCTTTACCAGTGAAATGCTCTGGTCAACCACATAATTCAGGCGGAGTTTTTCGCTGATGACAGTTGCGCTCCCGATGGGCCGGTCCTGGCCTGCGCCCCCGACTGGATATACTGTGAATGGGCCCACAAAGTAGCCGGCCTGCCGGTCCGCGGAAATCTCTTGAAAACCGCGCGATATAGCTCCGTTCGATACAGCCCTATCCGATATAGCTCGAGGTGCAGCCCCTTCTAAGTTGCCGGCCACCACGAACCCCCTGGCCTTGCTCCCGGAGACCTCGCGAATCTCGACCCTGAGCTCATGAGGCCCGGCTGCTACCGGACGCGCAGATGACCTCGAATCCCCCTTCGGCCTCAGGATCACCTCATCACCGGGCTTTAATCTGACCCCCGGACCTATGGTTATCTCGGCCCGAGTAGCATAAGACTGAAGAAATTGTTTCATCTCGCCCAGAGTTGTCATGAGATCTTTGAGATCTGAATTGCGCCCGTAGGAGGTGATATCAAGGATGAGCCCGGTCGAAATGGATTTGAGCCGGTTGACAATGGAAGCCGCAGTTGCCGGCGCATCAGGGAATTCCTGTCCCATAGGAAGGCGAATCTCCAGTACCCGGTAGGCATTCAAGATTTGATTTATCCTGCCTGTTATCCTTGGGAGTTCGTCGAGAGAATTCACGACCACGCCGATTGACGATCCATCCCGGAAACAAAACCGGACGCCAGGGATGTTTTCCACCTTTTCCATGAGGAATCCCATGGCCCCGGGTTCAATACCAGATATAATGGTCCTGGGCTCTATGATGAAGGTAGAACCTGAGGCCCCCGGCACGTCGGAAAAGGCGCGGGGCATAGCCTCCAATACATCGCGGTTCCTCAAGCCCTCAGGCAAACCTATCAGGAAATTCGAACGGCCGGCAACTGACACGCTTTGCGTCACAACTGCTCCCGGGTAATTCGTCTGCACCACACGGGATATCTCTCTAGCGGCCTGGTCCTTGAATTCCTCCCGCACATGAACAATGAGGTCATATTTGCCAAATTGGCCAAGAATTCCGTCTATGGTGGACCCGAAATATCTATCTGATACCCCTGCTGCTGCTCCCGAAAGTAGGGCGCCGATAACGACACTTGTTGCAATAAGAAGCGCTAGATCCTTCCAAAAACCTTCCCTGAGAAGTAGAAGCAAGGCTAGACCCCCTTGCCGCGCCATAAAACCGCGCATGTCCATTATAGCATAGGGGGGCCCAGGAATAGCCATACTATTTATTTGCCTTCATTTCCGCTACTTTCCTCTTTCACGTCAAATTCGATGTCAACCCCCCCAGAGGCCTCGATGAGATCCTTGTCGGTATATACTTTCAATTCTTTAGAATTCAACCGTTCCTTTTCCGGACTCTCGGCTTTCACCGTTCCTGTCAGTATCAAAAGCTTCTCTTTTTCTGAATAAGTTGCCTTATCTCCCCATGCCTTAGTATCCTTCCTGGTGACAAAGACATTCCCCTCTGCAACGCACTGCTTCTTTTGTGTCCAATACTCAAGACGGTTCGCCTTAAGAGTGACATTTTCATCACTCTTGACGAGAGTCACATTTCCCTGAGCTATCACCCTTTTTTCATTGAAATAGACTACGAGGGTGTCACTTTTTAAAAGCACATTAGGTTGAGATAGCTCTACAGCCCCGGTTATGGTAGCCACTTTCTTATCTGTGGTGATTTCGGCCCTCTGACATTTTATCGTCGTATCGTCTTGAATTATCCTCACATTGCCTTCTGCCACAAAGACCTTCCCTGCAAGGTCATAGCGAATCTTTTGATCGGCTGTGATCCTGACCGTACTGGCGCAATATCCGCGTCCAGTCGTCACGAGGCCCACTATTGACGCCATAAGAAGAAAAACGAAAATGGCATGCGTTCCGATGCCAGGCTTTACACAGAATATCCTCGCCCCCACCTCTATCCACCCCTTTGGCTCTGAACCCTTTTATGCTTCTCCACGGCTGAACCCGCAGAATCCCCCGAGGCCCGCATTTTGCCATTTCACTTAATCAATTTGAAACTCGGCATCCGACTTCCCTTCCACCTCAAGAGCGCGATCTGAATATGAATATACGGCCTTCATAGCGGACATATTCCCCCTGATCCCGGGCTCTTTATACTTCAAAATAACGTTTCCGGTTATTATAAACTGACGTTTATTGAAATCTAGCGTGGCCTGGTCCCCAGAGACTTCCGCCCCTTCTAAAACTAATCTCACAGGGCCAGAACATACAGCTCCGGAACTACGCCCGTCAATTGTGATTTTCATGTCTGCTGCATGAAATACCTGGCTCCCGTCAGGGGATTTCAGAGTGATTCCACCATCGAGATCGATGGTCTTCTTGTCCTGGCTGACCAGAGCCCGCCCCGCGGTGAAGGTCATGGCCACCTTGCGCCCATCCTCATAGAAGATACCATTCTTTATATTGGAGAATTGGGTAACCCCAATCTCTTCGTCAATGCTCATAGACTCTGCCCGGAATTCCCACTGCAAAGTCCCAGCCTTTCTTCCCACCAGGTGAGTGCCTGAAAGATCCACCCCTGACGCCTCACCTGCGTCTGAAATCTTGCCCGGCGCAGGTTTGGGGGCCCGCACCTCTAGAATATACGGGATTGCCACCCCCGCCACAATGACAAGTAGAACCAGCAAGAGCGCCAGGTGGGCGGGCAAAGATCTCTGCCACATTTCCCGCCGTCTTTCCAGGAATGGGCGGCTCCGAAGCCTTCTCTTCATTGGCTCTCACCCGGGGGTTTGAAGAGCACTCCCTGGTCCCCGAGACCAAACTTGAGCCCTTCGAATGGGAATGCCTTGATCCTGTATTCAAGCCATATCTCTTGTCGATCATAACTATACAATAGAGCAAGCTCCCTGCAATGGAGATCCTTCACTATACCTACATCCAGCCTCTTCAATTC
Organism: Bacillota bacterium; assembly: GCA_013178415.1. NCBI lineage: Bacteria > Bacillati > Bacillota > Bacillota bacterium. Next base: position 150,377 of record JABLXA010000003.1, read on the forward strand.
CTTTTGAGCGACTCCCCCATAGACAGCAGTAAGCCTTGCCTTCCATTCATCAGAGATTCGCACATCAACATCGCCTTCTATCCGGTCGATGGTCTGGGTGGGCGGGAGATATCGGGTGGCAAAACGCACATTGAAATCTTCGGTGGGGTGAGCATCAAGCCTGACCGTCACTTTGGTCAGAGTCGCCTCCTTGGGGTCTAGCTCACCTTCCAGGTCAAAGGAAATATCGTCTCGTGGCGTTATGCTCAGCTTTCCTGAAATATCTCCCATCTCCCGATTGTAGAGGTCATATTCCGTGCCGAGAGAGACCGACCATTTAGGCTGTTTGAACTGAAGTTTCGCTGCTATGAGCCCTTCAGGATCGAGTTTATCAAAAACGAATGGGGTCCAGCCCCAGATTCCACGGTAATGGTAAGCCCCAGAGGCGCTAAACGGCCCAAAGAGCTTGGCCTCGATCCCAGTTTCCGCTTCTAGGGTCAGCCGACGATCTTGAGTGCTGTATAAATCGTATGTCGCCCCGCCGGAGAAACTGCCATAGATGCCCGGCAAAATTTGGCGTGAAATTCTCCCAAGGTCACCCTCGAGGTGAATCCTGGAGGCAGACAATACCCCTGGCGTCCAGCCGCCATGGACGGCATTCTCCTGGTACTTCCCCCATGTGGCGCTGAATGTCAGGGGGATACGCAGCTGATTTAGTTTGATATCAACAGGCTTGCTGGTGAGTGATATCTCCGGCAGCCTTCTCAGGGCATTCCAGGGGATCTCCTCCTCGGGTTGCTCCTCCTCTTCCCCAGTTGCCTTAGGTTTCACGTAGTTTTCCACTACCAAATTGAGATCAGCCCATCCCAATGTTTGGGTTGTTCTTACCAGGTAGTTGAAATACCTGTCGGTAGGTTTGTCCGGCACGTTTCTATCAAGATAACTGGCGTCACAGCTGAGGGTGAGGGTCCTTCCTAATTCCCGCCGCATCCTTATGGAGGCGCTTCGCGATTGCCCATCATATTCTCCGCCAATCCAGGTCCCATCAAGGGTGAGATCCACATACCCCTTCATATCCTTTTGGTGTACGGTAAGAGATGAAGTCATACGAGTATCCATCTCTCCACTTTCTGCAAGGCTATCGTCATAAGTAGCATCCAACTTGATTTTGGTGTCGCTTCCTACAGGGATCTCATGGGAAACCTCGGCGCTCGTGTCTACATGGCCGGTATTCCGGTTCCCAAGCAAATAAAGGTATAGAAAGCCCTCCCCCAGCTTCCCGATGTGGTAGAGATGCTTGATACCGGACGCAGGGCCAAGGCGCTCCATATAGTCAAGATAGACTGAGCCATAAGAGTGTTCATTACGGTAATAGTTATATGTGGTCTTTACATACCATCCTTCCCTTGCGCCATATCCGACCTTTGGGAGCTCAAACTGGTTCTCCCGCTTGAGTGAAAAGACCAGATGTGGCCAATAGAAGACCTTGAATCTCCCCTCCCAGTATGAAACATTCCGGATCACGACGCGATCATCGAGATAGATCTTGATTTCAGAAGCTTCGATATGATAATGCGGCTTCTCGAGGTCACAGCTGGTAAGGGAACCATTCCTTATGGTGACAATGTCCTTTTCCACTTCTACCTGAGAACCCTTGAGCATCAACTCTCCCTTTATATCCGTGCCGGTAACGGTGGTAGAGGCATCGATGAGGCTTCCGCTCTTTCGTTTTAGATTGTAGGTGAGGGATGCGCTCTCTACCTTGTCATCACCTCGCCAGAACTGCACAGGTCCTTCTGCCGCCAATTCATTTGTTGAGAGGTCCAGCCTCATGGCGCTGCACAGGATCTTGATGTCTTCGTAGACCAGCCTTACATTGCCACTGGCGATAAGGACACGTCCTCCAAGATCAAAATTCAATGAATCAGCCGAAAGAGATGCTGGGGTGCTGCCATCTTTTGCTATGACCGTCTGGCCAAAGAGGACCATTATCATCGCTGACGCTACCATGATGATGATCGATCCTCCGCTCTTTCTTGAAATGCTCATAATGCCTACCTCACCCGCTCGCTGAGGATAACAAGGACAATTCCTGCGATGGCAAATACAACATCCGGCGTCCAGGCTGCCCAGAGTGGTGGGAGAACACTATTGGCGCCTAGAGATCTCATGACCGATGCGAGGATGAAGTAACCAAAGGAAAGCATGGCTGCCACGACGGCACCAAACATGCGCCCGCCGCGTGGCCTGCTTACCCCCAGCGGAGCGCCCGCGACAGTGAGTAATGAGGCAGCCACGGGCAGGGAAAGCTTCATATGATAATCAACCAGAAGAGGATCGACATTTATGCCGCTCCGGGCAAAAAGATCTATGTTCTCCTTGAGCTCTCTCCTGCTCATTTCCTGAGTTGTCTTTTGGTTCTCGAAGAAATTCGCAAGTTCCTTTTCTATAGGGATTTTCATCTGTTCAAAACGCGCTTCACATTCTACGAAACCCTCTGCGTTAAGATCATGGACCACCCCATTGTATAGATACCATACTGGCCCGTTTCCTCTGGCCTTTCGCGCCGTGATGATTCGAGGGAGATCGCGCCCGGTCTCATATATCATGACATCCTGCATCAACCTGGATGAAGGGTCCATTTTCCTGACGTAGAAAAACCGATTTTGTGTGCCCCTGATAAAGACATTCTCCTCGACCTGTGGCATGCTCTCCTCGATGGCGATACGGCGAATTATGTTATAGGATTCATGATTTGCCCATGGGACCACCCATTCGTTGAGGGAGAAACTGCCCAGCGATATGAATATCGATAGACCCACAAACGGCAGGATCACGCGTTTAAAGGACATCCCGCCGGTCCTCATGGCCGCAAGCTCGCTATCCTTGGCGATCCTCGAAAGGGCGATGACGCAGCCGAAGAGCGAGGCAAAGGGCAAAGATTGGGCGATGGCATCGGGCAGTTTGTATGCCAATAGGCGCAAAACCATCCCGGCCTCTGCCTTTTTCACGATTATGAGGTCAGAAATCCAAAAGAGCTGCCCACTCAATACAATTATAATGAAACCCAGGACACAGAGGGAAAAGGGCGCCAGGAATTCAAAGGCCAGATATGTATCGAGGATGGTTATCATCTTGGCATTTTGGCGGGCAAATCTAAGTCTCATACACTTCCTGCTCCGGATTATGAAAAGGCGGACGAAGGCAGATCGCCATCCGCCCGCCCGGTATAGTCTCTTCTAAACTCTAAGCAGCGAACTCTTACAGATAACATGCCAGCCAATGTCCGGGAGCGACCTCTTTTAACTTAGGTTCCTGCTCTGCGCAGATCTTCATTGCATATTTGCACCTGCTCCTGAATCGGCATCCTGGCGGCGGATTGATGGGGCTTGGCACCTCCCCCTCGAGGATGACCCGCTGCCTTTCTTTTTCCAGCCGGGGGTCAGGAATAGGGATCGAAGATAACAATCCCTGGGTATAGGGATGCAGCGGATTCTTGTAGAGCTCATCACTGGATGAGAGCTCGACAAGATGGCCCAGGTACATCACACCCACATTGTCACTCAAGTGTCTCACCATTGAAAGGTCATGCGCGATGAAAATATAAGTCAGATTTCTTTCGCGTTGCAGGTGAGATAGGAGATTGACTATCTGGGCCTGCACTGAGACATCTAGTGCCGAGATGGGCTCATCGGCCACCAGAAACACAGGATCAACGGCCAAAGCGCGAGCGATTCCTATCCTCTGGCGCTGACCTCCGCTGAATTCATGCGGGAACCTGGCCGCATGTTCCGCGTTGAGGCCCACCACATGCAGCAACTCATGAATTCTATCGAGTCGCTCCTTACGTGAAGATGCCAGGTGGTGTATATCAATGGCCTCCCCGATTATGTCTCCCACCGTCATCCTTGGATTGAGAGATGCATAGGGATCCTGGAATATCATCTGCATACGTCTTTTGAATCTCTTGAGCGCCGCGCCAGAAAGATGAGTTGCATCTTCCCCTTCAAAGATTATCTGCCCTGCCGTAGGTTGATAGAGCCCGACAATAGTGCGTCCTGCAGTGGTCTTTCCACAGCCGCTCTCGCCCACAAGGCCGAAGACCTCGCCCCTGCGCACGGTGAAAGACACATCGTCCACTGCCTTGAGCACAACATTGCGCCCGAAGCGAAAGTATTTCTTCAGATTCTTGATCTCAAGAACCACTTCTGCTGCAGCCATTACCTCGCGCCTCCCATCGCCCGTGCCTGTTTGGCGTTAGCCTTCCTGGCCATGGGATGGCTGAGCCAACAAGTCACTGAATGATGATCACACGGCTCGGAAGGGCCCGGATCCTCCTCGAGACAGATTCTCATGACCTTGTCGCACCTAGGAGCAAAGGCGCACCCCTTCGGCGGGGTGAACAGGTCCGGAGGTGTTCCAGGGATCGCCAGTAGATCTCCCTTCCTCTCACCATGTATCTTGGGAACAGACTGCAGTAGCGCCTTTGTATAAGGATGTTGTGGATTGTAGTAGATATCATCAGATACACCTGATTCGACCACCTTGCCTGCATACATCACCATTACCCTGTCTGCCAAGCGCGCGACCACCCCAAGATCATGGGTTATCAGGATTATAGAGGTGTCTAGTTGAGATTGGAGGCTCTTCATAAGATCCAGGATCTGAGCCTGAATCGTGACATCCAGCCCTGTGGTGGGTTCATCAGCGATGAGCAATTTCGGATTGCATGACAGGGCCATTGCTATCATAACCCTCTGGCGCATACCGCCGCTGAACTGATGAGGGTAATGCCTGATGCGTTCCGATGGATTAGGTATTCCCACCATCTCGAGTGTTTCAATGGCACGCTTCTGCGCATCAGCCAGACTCATCTTTTGGTGTTTGATGAGAACTTCTGTGATCTGCCGTCCGATGGTCATGGTAGGGTTGAGAGCTGTCATGGGATCCTGAAAGATCATTCCCATTTCCGCTCCCCTGATGCGCTGCATTTCTGCTTCGGTAAGCTTGGTTATATCCTTGCCGTGGAATATTATACTCCCACCCTCGATCTTACCAGGAGGAGAGGGGATGAGCCTCATCACGCTAGAAGCAGTTACAGTCTTGCCGCAACCTGATTCCCCTACTATAGCCAGGGTCTCCCCGCGATCCAAGTAAAAGGAAACGCCCCTAACTGCATGGACCTTTCCGGCGTAAGTGTAGAATGAAACTTGCAGGTCTGTAACTTCCAACAGTCTACTCACAAGACGTCTCCTCCTCTACTGCCGGAGCTTCGGGTCAAGGGCATCGCGGAGACCATCCCCAACGAAATTGAACCCGAGCATGATAAGACAAATGGCTATGGCCGGGAAGAAAAGCTGATATGGATATATCAGCAGGTACTGATATCCATCATTGGCCATTGAGCCAAGGCTCGCCAGGGGGAGTGGGACACCCAGACCGATAAAGCTCAGGAAGGCCTCGCCAAAAATAGCGCTTGGAATCGTGAAGGTAAGATTGACTATGATGACGCCCATGGCGTTGGGAACCAGATGCCGAGCTATGATACGAGCAGGACTCGCGCCCAAGACTTGAGCAGCTAGGACATATTCCTGCTCCTTGATCTGCAGGATTTGTCCTCTTACAAGCCTGGCCATCCCAATCCAGCCGGTTATGCTCATTGCCAGGATTATCGTCCAGAGCCCCGGCGGCATGACCACCAGCAGCAGAATCACTATGATGAGCCATGGTATGCCGTAAAGAACATCAACCACCCTCATCATGATGTCATCTACGATCCCGCCGCAATAGCCAGAGATTCCCCCATAAATGACACCGATCACAAGGTCCATGGTCGCTGCCATTATACCGATGAAAAGCGATATCCTGGCGCCATAGCACAATCGAGCAAAGATATCCCGGCCCAGATTATCCGTCCCCAACCAATGTTCCCGTGATGGTAACATATTACAGTAAAGCAGGCTCTGCTCCCGGTAATCATACGGGGTAAAATAGGGACCGAATATGGAGAGAAGCCCCATAAATATCAAAATGCCGAGGCCAAAAAGGGCCAGACGATTTTTCTTGAACCTCCGCCATGCATCCTGCCAGTAAGATATCACCGGCCGCGTCAGGGCCTCGGCCTCGCCTTGTTTCAATGTCACAGGTTCAAACATCTCTGGAGACAATTCCCGTGATATGGCCAACACCATCACTCCCTCTTCCCAGCTAGCCTGATGCGTGGATCAATGAATCCATATGAAATATCCACAAGAAGATTCATGATCACGAGGATCGTGGCATAAAAGACAGTGGTCCCCAGGATGAGGGTATAATCACGGTTGTATACGCTCTGCACATAATACTTGCCCAATCCGGGGATGCCGAAAATCTGTTCGATGATCAATGTCCCTGTGGTTATGCCGGCCACGAGAGGCCCCATCATAGTGACGATGGGAAGTATGGCGTTACGAATCACATGGCGCCAGGTGATCTCGGACTGAGAGAGCCCTTTAGCCCTGGCGGTGCGAATATAATCCTGATTTATCACATCCAGGACGCTCGTCCTCATCATCCTGGCCATTATGGCAAGGGTGCCAAGCCCAAGAGAAAATGCAGGTATGATAGATTGACTAAAAGTGCCCCATCTGGCTATAGGAAGCAATCTGAGTTTATAACCCACCACATATTGCAGTATGGAGGCAGTGATGAAATTTGGCACAGAGATCCCTATGATAGCCACGATGATTGCAAGATAATCCCAGCCGCTGTTATGTTTCAGCCCCGCGAGTATCCCCAAAGAAAGCCCCGTCGTCAGGGCAAAAGCCAGGGCCTCGAGACCCAGGACGCAGGACACAGGGAACCCTTCCCTAATTAGATCATTGACAGTGCGATTAGTCATCCTGAGGGATATTCCCAGATCTCCATGAAGGAGATTGCCCAGATAAACCAGATATTGTTGCCATAATGGCTTATCCAATCCATATTTGCGTAACATGTTCTGGCGGATCGCTTCTGTCACTTTTTCACCCATGAAGGGATCTCCCGGGATCGAATGCATTAGCAGAAAGGTCAAGGTGATAATGACCCAGAGAGTTGCCAGTGAAAAAGCAAGCCGCCTTGCGATGTAACGGCCCAAACTATTTCCCCCCTGCCATCCAGTTGCTGCTCTGTTTCAATAGGCAAGCCGTCGGGGCTGCCTCCTGGCTGCCCCAACGGCTATTCCGTCAAGCCAAGAAATGATGCGCTATTTAAGCGTATAGCCAAGCTCCTTCAAGCCGGCTTCCAGGAACTTCTTGGCCTTGGCAATATTTGCCCTCTCAGGTAGAACCTCGCCGACCCATTTCTCCTGGAAAGACGCGCCGTTATGGTCATGAATGACGGGTGGAGTATAGGCCGTGGCCGGAAGCGAGCCATTCTTCAGGACCTGATCCACAAAGAGCTTCCTGTCTATGGCATAAGCAAATGCCTTCCTCATATTGGCATTCTTGAAGATGGGATCCTGGCAGTTGAACTCAAGGTACCAAGATACGCCATCAGCAATGGTCTTCATACCCCGGTCCTTGAACATCGGGATATGTGATCCAGGAACGCCTATGGCATCTAGCTGGCCCGCCTCGAACATGTTGATAGGGGTATTGATATCCTTGAACATGTCAAAGTTTATCTGATCCAATTTCACATTCTTGGCATCCCAATAGTTAGGGTTCTTTTTCAGGACCATCTTGCTCTCATGCTTCCATTCGTCAATATAGAACGGCCCGCTGAAGACCATCTTATCAGCGTCAGCTGCGTACTTGTCACCCCACTTGTCAATGGCGTGCTTGGGCACAGGCAGGAAGCTGATGAATCCGCAGAGATCAAGGAAGTATGGAGTCGGGCGCTCGAGGGTGACCTTGAGCGTTTTGGCGTCAAGGGCCTTGATACCAACCGTATCCAGAGCCTTCTCGATGCCCTTGTCCCCTACTTTGCCGGGGTCCATCATGTTGACGCTCTCAGCGTTCTTTATGATGTAGAACTGATATGCATATTGCGAGGCGGTGCGAGGATCGATGGCACGCTTCCACGCATATTCAAAGTCATAGGCAGTGATGGGCTTGCCATCGCTCCACTTGGCGTCACGCAGTTTGAACGTGTAGACGGTAGCGTCCTTGGAAACCGTCCAATCCAGCGCAAGCCCGGAACCCTTTTCAATCTTGTGCTCCGGGTTTTTCCTGACGAGACCTTCCAGAACAGCGCCAAGAACCTCAAAAGATATCTGATCTGTACTGGTCTGGGGATCCAGATCCGGCGGCTCTTCGCCAAGGTTCAGGTTTAGGTACTGGGGTTTGTCACCACCGGGCCTGCCTTCGGTATAAGCCCATTTCCATTCGATATCAGCGCCGGTAGCGCGCCTCACTATCCCTTTGACATATGGCTTCTCTATGTAGTTCCGAGGAGGCCAATAGATAGGCGCTATTGGCATCTCATCCAAGAGGATCTTCTCTGCCCTGGCCATGGCCTTCATCCTGAGGTTCTGATCGTTGGAGTTCTTAGCGGCCTTGATGAGCGCGTCATAGTTTTTGTTGCTCCATTTGCAATCGTTGAAAGCGCTGCCCGTAATCCACAGGTCCGCGAAGGTCATGGGGTCATCATAGTCAGCGCCCCACCCGGCGAAAACTATCTGGAAATCGCCATTTCTCATCTTGGAAAGACGGGTTTTGAAGTCAACAGCAACGATCTCCATCTCAATGCCAAGGTTCTTCCTTATCATTTCCTGAATACCCTGTGCATAGAGTTTCGCGATCTGCGAGTCTCCACTCAAGAACTGTATCTTCGGAAGCGGCTTGGCTGCGCTCGCAAAGGAGACGCTCATCGCCAAGATAAGAATCGCCGCCAGCGCAAGAACCAAAAACCTTCTCATTTCAAAATCCTCCTTAAATTATCAGCATCTCTTTCTTTCTCCTCGCTTCTCCTTACGTGGTAGTGAGAATTAGGAAGTAGGCATGAATAAAAAACAGAAAGAGCCGAACCTCCTCACGATCCCCCCTTTATCCCGAAACAGCTCCAATGATTTAAACAGGCAAAGTCCCCTGCATGGAACACATCTAAAAATTATATCTTCTTTGTTTGGCTTGCAATTCCTCCTTCTGCTGATGTAACTTTTAGCAGGGAAAAACTCCTAAATGCCGGTCCTCAGGGCATTTCACCTATTGTTACGGGTAGAACTAATTTCCTCTTGCCCCTCAAAATGTCGAGATTTATCACATGGCCTATGCCTGCAGATTCTATCTCCTTTGTGAGAGCGCTTATATCACGCAACTCTTTCTCATTAACGCCTATCAAGATGTCACCTTTTCTGATTCCGGAGACGTCAGCGGGGCTTCCCATCGCCACGCTCAGCACCACAAGTCCATGATCTATTGGAAGGTCATATTCCTTGACATCATCCGGCGTTATTGTCCAAAGCTCAACCCCTATCCATGGTCGCCTGACTTTCCCATGGGCCAAGATTTCCTCTGCGACATGACGCGCCATATTGATGGGGATTGCAAATCCAATACCTTGAGCTTGCTGGATGATGGCTGTATTTATGCCGATCACTTCTCCTCGGGAATTCACCAAAGCTCCCCCGCTATTGCCTGGATTGATGGGGGCATCGGTTTGAATCAGGTTTTCCAGATATATGCCTGCATTCTCGTCCAAAGGAAGAGATCTCCCCAGGGCGCTGATGACGCCGGCAGTCACCGTATGGTCAAATCCATAAGGGTTTCCTATGGCAACTGCAATTTCGCCTACCTTTATAGAATCCGAGTTCCCCAACCTGGCAGTCGGCAGGTTTTCTCCATCGATCTTCAAGATCGCGATGTCTGTATAATAATCGCCGCCAACGATCTTCGCAGGAAATTCGCGACCATCCGTCAGGACCACCCCGATAGTCTTGGCCTTTTCTATCACATGATAATTTGTGAGAATGTGGCCCCGGGGATCGATTATTACCCCTGACCCTAATCCTTCCTGGCGCTGGATGACTCTTTCAAAAAAGAGGTTGTAGACAATACGTTCTCTGAGCGTGGAGATCTTGACCACAGCAGGACCTACTGCCTCTGCAACCCTCGTCACCACTGCTCCAGATGTAAAATCGGAAGCCTCATCTCCCGGGGGAGGAGCCTGCTCTCCCGACGCCCCAGGGGGACCTTGCCGCTTCAGGATCTCCATGACCTGTCTTTCCAGCAGGTTCGATGAAAATCCAATTACGACAAGCCCCCCTACCAAAGCTCCGATAAGACCCACGATAATATAGCCCAGGTATCTTGGCATGCCTTCGCGGCTGGATATCCTCATATGCAGTCCCTCCTGACCTGCGTCTCGATCATAAGGCTATTGGGGACGTCATCCGATGATGATATGTGAGGCCGATCTTGAGATCTTCCCGCGCCGCGACCCCCCTGCGCTTCGTTGCGGCTATCGCTGTGAGGAGAGCGAGCTCAGGCAGATTATTATGCTCGCTTATATGGGCCAGGAAGACCTGGCGGGTCCTCGATGTCACCACGGAGCTCAATAGTTCACCTGACTCCTCATTTGAAAGATGCCCCAGGCCTCCACGGATCCGACGTTTGAGAGGCCACGGATAGTTCCCCGACATTAGCATCCCCACATCATGGTTTGATTCTACGACAAAGAGGTCACAGTCAGTCAAACCATCTCTGACCGCCGGGGTTACATGGCCTATGTCTGTGGCAATGCCGATACGAATTCCATGCGCGTTTATACGGAAACCCACCGGATCCGCGGCGTCATGAGGTATCCCAAAGGGCATTATATCCAGAGCGCCTATGGAGAAAGAAGATCCCAGCGCGGAAAAAGGTCTGATGAGGGGCTCAAGATGGCCGTAGCCATTGGAAAGCAATGCCCCGGCTGTGCCCTGGGATGCATAGATCGGGATTTCATGTCGGCTGGCGAAACCCGCAAGTCCACTTATGTGATCCGAGTGTTCATGGGTTATCAGAATCGCATCGGTGTCTTCTGGGTCTACATTCAAGGAAGATAGATCATTTACAAGCGTTTTGTAAGGGATACCCAGATCAATGAGAATCCGGGTCGGACCGCATGAAACATAGATGGAGTTCCCTGAACTTCCGCTGGCGAGCACTGATATGACTACCCCAAGGTTCTCATCCTCATCCCGATTGGTGTTTTTATTGACTTATTGCCCTGACATTCTCCGCAAATTGCGATTTTAGTATCAGCTTTCTGAACTCCTCGTTATTTTTTGTGTGCTGCAAGCGGTCAAGGATCAGTTCCGTCATCTCAGCCACGCCAAGACTGGCAAGAGCCTTTCTGAGAAGCCAGGCCGTCTCCAGCTCTTCTTCTGTAAAGAGGAGTTCCTCTTTGCGGGTTCCAGATCTATTGATATCAACAGCTGGGAAGATTCTTCGCTCAGCGAGCTTCCTGTCCAGATGCAGCTCCATATTGCCTGTGCCCTTGAATTCCTCATATATCACATCATCCATACGGCTACCGGTGTCAATAAGAGCGGTAGCGAGAATAGTCAGGCTCCCGCCCTCCTCGATGTTGCGCGCCGCGCCAAAGAAACGTTTGGGTTTGTGCAAGGCAGCCGGATCCAGCCCGCCTGACAGGGTCCTGCCGCTGGGGGGCTCCACCAGGTTATATGCCCTCGCCAGCCGCGTGATGCTGTCTAGAAGGATGACCACATCACGCTTATGTTCTACGAGCCTCTTTGCTCTCTCCAGCACCATTTCGGCCACTCTTATGTGGTTCTCAGCAGGCTGGTCGAAAGTAGAGCTTGTGACGATACCCTTGACGGATCGCTCCATATCCGTGACTTCCTCCGGCCTCTCATCGACCAGAAGCACAAGGAGCTCAACCTCAGGGTGGTTTTCAGTGATGGAGTTTGCGATCTTCTTCAGGACAGTAGTCTTGCCTGCTTTGGGTGGGGAGACGATGAGACCACGCTGGCCCTTTCCGAGGGGAGAAATGATATCCATAATCCTGGTAGTGATATCATGCGCCGTGGTTTCCATTCTGAGCCTTTGATTCGGATAGATAGGCGTCAGATCCTCAAAATGAAGGCGTTTTCCCGCGGCCTCGGGATCTTTTGCATTTACTGCCTCAACCCTTAGCAGGGCGAAATATTTCTCGTTATCCTTAGGAGGCCTCACCTGACCTGACACGAGGTCGCCGGTGCGAAGATTGAACCTCCTGATTTGTGAGGGAGAAACATATATATCATCAGGGCTTGCCGACAGTCCAGCTACACGCAGGAATCCGAACCCATCGGCCATGATCTCGAGTATACCCTCTCCAAAGAGGAGTCCTTCCTTTTCGGCCTGGACCTTTAAGATCTCAAAGATGAGATCCTTTTTTCTCATCTTGCTATACCCGGCTATATCGAGGGCCCGTGCAACCTCATAGAGCTCGGGTATCGTCTTCGCTTCTAATTCAGCAATATTCACTTTTCCTTCCACAATTTATCCACCTCTGTAATCATAAACTCATATTCAATTCACAGTTGATGCAAAAACAGGGTTTGAAAATAAATCAACCGCAGGGAATCCCGGGACTATAGACCTTTATCAGGCAGGCCCTGAGCAAAAGGTGTGAATCGGTGAAATCAAGCAGGGACCGCGATATGCATCAGATCATGAACTGTGATCACGAGATCCTCTCATCGAGGCTGCTACAAAATCCTTGAAAAGTGGGTGTGGCCTATTGGGCCTGGATTGGAACTCAGGGTGAAATTGAGTTCCCACGAACCAGATATGATCCTTGAGCTCAACTATTTCCACCAGACGTCCATCAGGAGAAACCCCTGCGATACGCAGTCCTTTCTCCACCATCATATCCCGAAAATCATTATTAAATTCATATCTGTGGCGATGCCGTTCGTGGATGAGACTTTGCTTATAGGCTGAAAAGCTCAGGGAATCGTCTGAAAGCACACATGGATAGCTACCCAATCTCATCGTCCCCCCCAGGTCCCCGATTCCCTTTTGTTCAGGCAGAAGGTCGATGACCGGATATGGGGTATTATCATCAAACTCTGAACTATTGGCGCCCTCCAGTCCGCACACATTCCGGGCAAATTCTATGACCGCGCACTGCATTCCGAGGCACAGCCCCAGATATGGGATCCCGTTCTCCCTGGCGTACTTGGCGGCTCTTATCTTTCCTTCTATGCCTCTATTCCCAAATCCGCCCGGCACTACTATACCATGGATGCCATCTAACAGGCTCGCGGGTTCGGCGACCTCCAGATCCTCTGAGCTAACCCACCTGATCCTCACCTCCACATCATTGGCAATCCCTGCGTGTCTGAGGGCCTCTGTCACACTAAGATATGCATCGGGAAGAGATACGTACTTACCGACGACCGCTATTTCCACTGACCCCGACGGATGGGAAATCCTTTTCACTAGATCCCGCCATTCGGCGAGATCCCTGGTTTTGCAGGAAAGCTGGAGACGCCTCACGATAAATTCATCCAATTTCTCATTCTCCAAGACCAACGGCACTTCATATATGTTATCCACATTTACGTTAGGTATCACTGCCTCAATATCTATATCACAGAAAAGAGCGATCTTAGCCTTTACTTCCTTGGGCAATTTCCGATCTGAGCGACATACAATCACATCTGGCTGGATTCCGATACTTCTCAGTTCCTTAACGCTATGCTGGGTCGGCTTTGTCTTGAGTTCCCCCACCGATACCAGGTAAGGAACCAGAGTTACATGGACATACATCACATCATCTCTTCCGAGGTCTGTGCGCAACTGCCTTATTGCCTCAAGAAACGGAAGGCTTTCAATATCTCCCACCGTCCCGCCAATCTCAACGATCACTACATCAACCCCGGTTTCTTTCCCTACCCTGACTATCCTGGATTTTATCTCGTTTGTAATGTGGGGTATCACCTGCACGGTTCCGCCCAGAAAATCCCCCCGGCGCTCTTTCGTGATGACGGACCAGTAAATCATGCCTGTAGTGACGTTGTTCAGCTTGCCCAGATTGACATCCATGAATCTTTCGTAATGACCCAGGTCAAGGTCGGTTTCCGCCCCATCTGCAGTGACGAAAACCTCACCATGTTGATAGGGGCTCATTGTGCCAGGATCCACATTAATATATGGGTCCAATTTCATGGCGGTAACACTGAGTCCCCGGCTCTTCAGAAGCCGCCCTATCGATGCTGCCGTGACGCCTTTTCCAAGGCCCGAAACTACTCCTCCGGTCACAAAGATATACTTAGCCACGAATCCTATTGCCCCCCCGGTAGAATCACGTAAATTGCTTCGTACATGCTGCTGAGACACATACTTGTTTAATTTAGCATAAAGGGGCGAAGATCTCAAGGTCTACCCCCAGCGCCTCACTATCCCCTGAGGCGCCAGATGGCTTAGATGCGCCGCGTCTTACTTGCCGGATCCCGCCGCAGGATCAGAGCCCGTCTCGCCGGTCTCACCCTCAATGGTCCCAATAGTCCCGCCCTCGACGCCGGGCTGCGCCTCGGCGGAAATATCAGATCCCTCTTCTCCCGCCCGGTCATCCTCACTCTTTTCCGGAGCGATAAGCCCATATTTCTGAAACAAGACCCTCAATGCAGACATTTCCAAAAACGCGATCAACGCCGTAAATATCAACATAAGAGCTGGAGTAAACACGATGCATATACCAAGAATGACTAGTGATGCTAAGGCAAGGATTGTGGTGAAAACCAAATTGTCAAGGACAAGCAGCGCGGATCTCTTAAATAGCTTTACGAGGCCCGGGTCCTGCATTACAAGGATCGGAAATGTATAATTCGCCATCAAGGCAATGAACAAGAGACCATAGCCCAGCGGAATACCTATTGCTTTCACCCAGGGGTTGCCACTGGAAAGGAAGAAGATGATGTCGGCCACCAATATCAATATTATTATACCATATACCGCAGCCAGCCCCAACCCTTTGGACCAAAAACGTGAAAGTCCATTCAAGAAATCCCGGATCCCGACATCTTCATGCTCCAGTATCCTATTCACAGTGTAACAGACGGAAGCGAAGGCCGGAGCTGTCAAAATAAGGCCGCCCACCAGGGCGATGACCGACATCTTGGCTGGAAGCGAGACAAGGAATGATGCAGCCGTGAACCAAAGAAATGATACCGAACTCAGAATCAATACCGTGCCCATGTAAGCATATGCATTCTTAAAAGTCCCAACGATCGTTTTCCATGCCTGCTGGGCCTCCGATCCAACCCGGGAAGGCACAAACAATCCCCCCTTATCACTCTCATTGTTGTTTTCACATTTTCTCTGGCCTGGAAACTCCAAGGATTCTCAAAGCATTCCCAAGTGCGACCTTGGTGGCCCTTATAAGCGCTAGACGCGCCTGAGTGAGATCCCGGTTTTCAGAGATAACCCTGCACCTGTTGTAGAAATTATGAAAGATGCCGGCGAGATCCAATGCATATTTGGCTATCCGGTTAGGAGCGCGCTCCTTCATGGCTGCCACGATTTCATCCGGGAAAAAGCATATGGCCTTAGCCAGGGCTTTCTCCACATCCTCGGTCAATAGATCGAGCCTGCATTTCCTGGCAGATGGCTGGTCAATGGAAAGAGAGTCTGCCTGCCTCAAAATACTTGCAATCCTCGCGTAAGCATATTGAATGTAATATACAGGATTCTCCTGTGACTCCTTTTTGGCGAGCTCGATGTCGAAATCAAGGTGGCTGTCTGTGCTGCGGGCGACGAAGAAATATCTCGCGGCATCCTTGCCAACCTCATCTAGTAATTCGTCCATGGTGATGAATTCTCCTGCTCTCTTTGACATCCTTACTTGCTCTCCACCGGAGTATAGCGTAACTAGCTGAAGTATCAAGACCTCAAACACAGATTCAGGATACCCCATGGCAATGAGACCTGCTCTGGTCCTTGCCACATACCCATGATGATCAGGACCCCATATGTCGATGATATGTTCAAAACCGCGCTGGAGCTTATTCCGATGATACGCAAGATCCCTCAAGAGGTATGTGGAGGCGCCATCACTCTTGATGAGCACCCTGTCCTTATCGTCCCCGAATTGGGTGGAACGAAACCACGTGGCCCCCTCTGCATCGTAAAGGTATCCATGTTCCTTCAAGTAGTCAAAGACTTGCTGGTCAGCCCCGGCTTCAACAAGGGTCCTCTCGCTAAACCAGTTGTCAAATTTTACTCCAAATCTGGAGAGTGAAGCCCGCTGCCAATCAAGGATGGTTTTTAATGCGAACTCCCTGAAGAACGCCTTCTTTTCATCCTCGGCCATCCGAGAGATGGCATCACCGTGCTCTGACCGGGCAAGCCTGGCAAGATCGGTGATGTATTCGCCTCTGTAGCTTTGTTCAGGAAGTTCCACTTTTTCGCCCAGCAATTGACGGTACCTGATCTCCAGGGATTCTCCAAGGACATCTACCTGTCTGCCTGCATCGTTTATATAATACTCCCTGGTTATATCAAAGCCCGTGAAATCAAATAGATTGGCGAGAACGTCACCCACGGCGGCCGCCCTAGCATTCACCACGTTCATGGGACCTGTAGGGTTCGCGCTGACAAATTCAATCTGGACTTTCCGGCCCTTCCCGAGATCGGTCCTGCCATAATCATCCCGCTCTTCATCCGCCGCTATTATGGCCTCATGCAACCAACAATCTCGAAGACGGAAGTTGATGAATCCGGCTCCCGCCACGTCCACCTGTTCTACGTATTGAGAGGGACAGTCCATCAACTTCATCAAGGACTCTGCTATCGATCTCGGCGGTTTCCTGGCCCTTCGGGATAATAACATGGCGATCGTAGACGCGAGATCCCCATGCCCCGGATCTTTTGGCACCTCAACAGGGATGCCCTCTAAATCAACCTGGGGCAACTCGGCCGAAGCAGTCCCGCGCTGGATAGCTTGTCCGAGAAGCTGCCGGATATGCTCCCTTACCTTTTCAGCGATATTCGACACATTCTCCCCTC
This sequence comes from Bacillota bacterium, assembly GCA_013178415.1. Taxonomy (NCBI): domain Bacteria; kingdom Bacillati; phylum Bacillota; species Bacillota bacterium. Next base: position 167,317 of record JABLXA010000003.1, read on the forward strand.
CATTTTCGCTCCCCACTACACCCCAACTATACTACGTATCTTATCCCCATCTCTCTCTGGCCCCACGGCCGCTATATTCATCCGGTTCATATTCAGGACATCCTCGGCCACTCGCTTTACATCAGAAGGGCTCACAGCATCGACTCTTCTGATGATCTCCTCAGTTGAAATCACGCGACCCGTCAAAAGGCTCGACTCGCCCATGCGGAGGGCCAGGTTGAGGGTATCTTCAAGGCGCAACTGGAGACTTCCCTTATAGAAATCTCTAGCTTTACGAAGTTCCGTCTCAGTTATTCCTGACGCAGAAATCCTGGAAAGCTCATCTATTATGACTTTTAGGGCCTCTGCAGCCTTTCCAGGATCGACCCCTGCATAAATCTTGAATTGACCGGTATCTACGTAATAACTATACAGGGATCCTACCACATAAGCAAGGCCCCTTTTTACTCTTACCTCCTGAAAGAGCCTCGAGCTCATTCCCCATCCCAACGCTACATTTAGCATTTCGAGGACATAACGGTCTGGATGCAGACGAGGATACCCGACGAATCCGATGGCAAGATTGGTCTGCTTGGTCTGCCTATTCTCAAATGCCACCCTAGGCTTATCCTGCTGACTTACAGCCTTCTCTGGGGAGGGGATAACCTGCTTTTGCCTGTTGCTGAGCAATTTCCCAACAGAGTCGATGACCTGATCTCCCTTACACCTCCCGGCGACGCTGACCACCATATTACCGGCTGAATAGAACTTCTCAACATAATCGAGTATCTGCTCCCTGGTCAGGCTCCTTATAACTTCCTCGCTTCCTGCTATGCTTCTTCCGAAAGGCTGGTCAGGCCACATGATCTGGTCCAGCAGCACGTGCACCCAGTTATCAGGTTTATCGTGCACCATGCGTATCTCTTCGATGACCACCCCCCGCTCGCCATCGATGGATTCCTGGAGAAAGAGGGAATTGGCAATCATATCAGAGAGCACGTCTATGCCAAGCTCAAAGTGTTCAGCTGGCACCTTTACTAAGTAGCATGTTACTTCTCTATTGGTAAATCCATTTATTGATCCGCCGACGCCTTCGATTTCCGCCGAGATATCCTGATTGCTCTTTCTGCGTTGGGTACCTTTGAATAGCATGTGTTCGATAAAATGGGAAATGCCATTATTGGCTTCAGATTCATATCTGGAGCCTACCCCGACCCAAATGCTCACGGCGCAGGACTTCATGAAATCCATCTCTTCGACGACTACGCGAATCCCGTTTTCGAGTGATTGCATCAAGGGCATCTGTGGGAAAGCCTCCCGTCTATCAACATTGTTCCAGCCATAATGGCTGGAATCGTACCATCATCTTACTTATTCCCGCGCCGCTCCTGCGCTATTCGGAAAACTAGTCCGCTTGAAGGCGTATCCAAAGGTATGCCCCTGGCCCTCAAAAGATAAAGGATGTCAGGCAAAGCAGCCCTTGCCGCTTCACGTCCCCGTATTATACACTCCGGTATGCGGTCAAAATCCGTAAGGCCTACGTCGTAGATCTCTGGGTGAATTACAATGTCAGCATACTGGCGTAGCCGGATCTCTGCGAGTTCCCGCCCCATGATGTCAACGGACTGGGTAACGACCTCGAGTATGTTGTCCACGGGCTCCTTTCGCTTACCTGCATAGCCTAGATCTACTGCGATGACGGTCCCTACCCCCATACGCCGCAGGATCTCAGCAGGCACTATATCCTTGACTCCACCATCAACCAGAGTCCTTCCATGAACACTTATGGGCAAAAATACCCCCGGAATCGTGGAGCTGGCCTGGGCCGCCCTTGATACAGGGATATCTGTTATGAAAACGGAATTCGGAGGTTTTTCCGCAGGAATCATTGTTTCGCTAGTAAAAAACACCGTCTCCCCGGAATTTATGTCAGTCGCTACTAAAGCGCACGGAATGTCGAGTTGGCTGAAATACTTGCCGCAGCTCGCCTGTGACAACCTATGTTCCAGGGGACCCAAATCAAGAAAGCCGATGGGCACATCATTAAAACCATTGCCAGAGATCCCCAATGAATCACGTAACACCTTGAGTATCATTCGGATGAGGGTCCTTGGGCTGACCTTGAGACGTACAAGATCATTCACGGCGACTTTCGTCGCCATTTCCTCCATGCGGTCAGGATCGACGCCGGCCGCATAGAGACCGGCCACGATACTGCCTGCGCTGGTGCCTGAAATCACGTGGATTGGGACCCCAGCATCCCTGAAAACCTGCAGAATGCCAATATGGGCTGCCCCTCTGAGACCTCCACCCCCAAGAGCCAGTCCGAGCGTCGGTCCCTTGACGCCAAGCATGCAAATCCCCCCGCACGTCATTATATTTACTTGCGGTTCTCCTGGTGAACGCCTGGATCGACTGGACTTATGCCCCCTCGGCTCGCACGATATCTTTGAGCTTCATCAGCCTAGTTATATTACCTCTTTCCATCTCATCGAGTTTCATTGTAATATATCGCACTGTTTCAGATAGACGTGGTATGAGGACATATTCAAGAGCGTTGACGCGTCTCCTGGTTTTCTCGATTTCGTCGGCCAGCATCTCACAGCTCTTCTCCACCATGGCGAGCTCTACCATTCGAGGCAAGATCTGCGACAAAATACTGGAGGCCTGATCCAAATCACTGGCCGTAGTGACCAGGCCATAGGGATAGGCCTCCACACCAGCAGCGTCAGGAGAGGATTGCCACCTGAAGTCAGGGACACGCACGCTCATTATGGGAACCAACTTCACCGAAAGCTCCACAGATGTAGACTGAGACATCAATGCCTCCTCTGCCGCTTCCCGGCTCATATTCATTTGGGCCATGACAAAACTTCTGGATGCCAGAGAAAGCTCATGTTCCACATCATCTCGAAGTGCCTTCGCCTTTTTGATCAACTCCATGAACTTCTTCATGAGTTCATCTCTTTTATCCTTCAGCAGCTTGTGCCCCCGGACAGCCATCGCAAGCCGTTTCCTGGTCCTCAAGAGCTGCATCCTTGTGGCGTTAACCCTGATTTCCATGTTATTTCGACCTCTCTTGGGTTTGTTCAGCTCCTATTGAATATCCGTCTCATCCTGCTTTTTCTGAACTCTCCAGCGGCGCAAGATATTTCTCCAGATATTCCTCACGAACTCGCTTAAGTTCTCTCCGCGGCAATTTCGCCATGAGTTCCCAACCAATGGAGAGTGTTTCTTCTATCGACCGGTTTTCGTTCTCCCCTTGATTAACATATCTTCGTTCGAATTCATCGGCGAACCTTGCGAACTGCCGGTCTACATCGGTAAGTGCCGCATCCCCCAGGATAACAGCCAGTTCCTTGGCCTCCTTGCCACGCGCATAGGCAGCATAGAGCTGGTTCATATTGTCGGAATGGTCCTCCCTGGTCTTCCCAGCGCCGATACCCTTATCCTTGAGCCGCGACAGGGACGGAAGCACGTCTATAGGAGGATATATACCCCTCCTGTGGAGATCTCTCGACAGAAAGATCTGACCCTCAGTAATATAGCCCGTAAGGTCGGCAATCGGGTGCGTCTTATCATCCTCAGGCATCGTGAGAATGGGGATCTGCGTGATGGAACCCTTCCTGCCCCGTATCCTTCCCGCGCGCTCATAGATGGTGGCGAGGTCGGTGTACAAATATCCGGGGTAACCCCGACGTCCCGGGACCTCCTTACGTGCAGCCGATATTTCGCGAAGAGCCTCGCAGTAGTTGGTCATATCCGTAAGGATGACCAGGACATGCATGTCCTTCTCAAATGCCAGATACTCGGCAGCCGTAAGAGCCATCCGAGGGGTGGAAATCCTCTCGATGGCCGGGTCATTGGCCAGGTTGATGAAAAGGACAGCACGTTCAATGGCGCCAGTCCTGCGGAAGTCAGAGATGAAGTAGTCTGCTTCCTCAAATGTAATACCCATTGCCCCGAATACCACGGCAAATCTCTCACCGGTAGCCAGCACCCTGGCCTGCCTCGCTATCTGGGCCGCAAGAGCCGCATGTGGAAGCCCCGATCCCGAGAAAATTGGGAGTTTCTGCCCTCTCACCAGGGTGTTCATGCCGTCGATGGCGGAGATCCCCGTCTGGATGAATTCTGATGGATAATCTCTTGCATACGGGTTTATCGGGCTACCGTTGATATCGAGTCTTGCTTCAGGTATGATAGAAGGCCCGCCGTCCCTGGGACGCCCGAATCCATCAAACACCCTGCCGAGGATATCAGGCGAGACAGCAAGCTCGATCCCATGTCCCATGAATCTTACCCTTGCGCTGGCAAGATTCAGCCCGCCGGAGCCTTCGAAAAGCTGCACCAGAGCCGTGCTGCCTGAAGCCTCCAACACCCGGCCACGCCTCACCTCGCCAGTATGAAGCTGGATCTCCACCAATTCACCATATTTCACGCCCTCAACCTGATCTACGAACATGAGGGGGCCTGCCACTTCTCTGATCGTAAGATATTCCTTAAGCAACTTCCTCACCTCCGGCCCTGCTCACACCGGCCATCTCGCTTGCTATGTCTTGATATAGCTGGTCGAACTTATCTGATTCCGCTTCGGGTATATATTTCATCCTGGCAATCCTCTCCCTGACCGGAAGGTCGAGAATCTGTTCTAGAGAGCCGCCTGCCGCGAGGGCATCCATGGCTCTTGCATGAAATTCCAGGATCGCCTTGAGCATTTTGTACTGTTTCCTGTGCGAGCTATAGGTGTCCACTTCGTGATATGCATTTTGATGCAGGAAATCCTCACGAATAGACTTGGCTGTCTCCATCGTCAACCTATCCTTGACAGAAAGGGCATCAATACCGACCAATCTCACGATTTCCTCCAGCTCGGCCTCTTCTTGCAGGATCCTCATGGCCTCAGACCTCAGATCCGTCCATTCTTCCGATATGTGAGTCCTCGCATATTCCTCCAGCCGGTCGAGGTACAGTGAGTATGAAGTAAGCCAGTTGATGGCCGGGAAATGCCTCCTTGCTGCCAATGCCTCATCTAGCCCCCAGAAGACCTTGGCTATCCTGAGAGTATTCTGGGTGACTGGCTCGGATAGATCCCCACCTGGCGGAGATACCGCGCCGACCACGGTCAGGCTGCCGATCCTATCATCGTCCTGCTCGGTGACAAGGCACTTCACCCTTCCGGCGCGTTCATAGAAGGCAGCGATCCGTGATCCAAGGTATGCTGGGTAACCTTCCTCTCCTGGCATCTCCTCGAGACGCCCCGACATCTCTCTCAAAGCCTCTGCCCACCTGGACGTGGAATCCGCCATCAGAGCTACGTTGTAACCCATGTCTCGGAAATATTCAGCTATCGTGATGCCGGTATATACAGAAGCTTCACGAGCGGCAACCGGCATATCGGATGTATTTGCGATCAATATAGTACGTTTCATAAGGGGTTCGCCGGTCCTCGGGTCCTGAAGCTCAGGGAAGTCCATGAGAACCTCCGTCATCTCGTTGCCTCGTTCACCACATCCTACATAAACGATTATGTCGGCGTCCGCCCATCTGGCAAGCTGGTGTTGGATAATGGTCTTACCACTGCCGAATGGACCGGGGACACATGCGGTCCCTCCTTTTGCCACGGGGAAAAAAGTATCTATGACCCTCTGGCCCGTTATCAACGGCTCGACCGGAGGCAGCTTTTCCTTATATGGCCTGCCCTGCCTCACGGGCCAGCGCTGCATCATGGTCACCTCATGGGTGCCTGAGGCAGTTTCGATCCAGGCGATGACATCAGCAACCTTCGCCTTGCCCTGATGGACCTTTCGAACGATACCGGTTACTCCAGGCGGGACCATGATGCGATGCTCAACTATTGTGGTCTCCTTCACGATGCCCAATATATCCCCCGGGCCTACTCTGTCCCCCTGTTTTACTCTAGGGACGAACTCCCAGATCCGCTCGCGGTCGAGGGCGGGGGCCTCTACGCCTCGTTCAATCCTATCACCTGCTTGCTCTTTCAGTATCGATAGCGGCCTCTGGATCCCGTCATAAATCGTCTCTATGAGTCCAGGGCCAAGCTCGACGCTGAGAGGTTCCCCTGTGCTGACTACGGGGTCCCCGGGGCCGATGCCCGCCGTCTCTTCATATACCTGAATGGAAGCCTTATCCCCGCGCATTTCGATTATCTCGCCGATAAGCTTCGCATTCGCTACCCTTACTACATCGTACATCCTAGCTTCCGCCATGCCCTCCGCGACCACCAGAGGGCCGGAAACCTTGATTACCTTGCCCTCATTCACTATTACCTGCCCCTTCCTGGAATAGAATATCAGCTCCTACCGCCTTTTCAACTATATGCTTGAGTTTCTCCCGCGCCAGACCGAGGCTGCCAGCGCCAGTCGGAATAAACGAAAGAGCGGGAAGAGGCCTTGCTGCAAACTCCTCAAGCAGCGGCTTGAGATCTGAGACTAGATTTTCGGTCAAAAATATACATACATATCCTTCACCTGCAAGGGACCTCAGCAGCCTCTCGGCCTCCTCGGCCCCCTCAACGGGAAAGACCTCTACGCCTGTGGCGCGAAACATCAAAATCGAATCCCGGTCGCCGATGACAGCTATCTTAGACATACGTATCACGCAACCTCTCCCTGATGGCTTCCCGCGGCAATCCATTCGCTTTGCCGACCAGGAGCATTCTGATCAATTTGACCTCGTGCTCCTTGCCCAGCAAATACCCTATCACCGGTTCCGGCCCAAAGGCCACATATTTGGAACCTTTGAGGTATTCTATCAAAAAGTCATCCGAGTCCCTTTCAAACCTCCATATGCCACGAGCCTCTCCATGTTGGGGCTTCAGCGTGATAGATGGAATCTTGGCATAGTCGGTATTCTGAAAGACGTCAGCCATGCCCTCTTCCGGGCCGGTATAGGCCGCTAGGAATTTCCCTTTATCTATATAGCCGCCCGGCACGAGGAAGCTGGCAAATGCATCGACCGGGAGATGCATATCCCTTGCCCTTGCCAGAGCCCTTATGTTGACGACATCGGCATACCGCGAGATATACCCTGCGAGGAATTCCCCATCCGGTTCAGGGACGCGCGAGATGAGGGAGTGGAACATACGACTGTCTACGACCGCATCTACCGCGCCAAAACGCCCCGTTTGTGCAAAGGCGGACCTGCCAGATTCAGCTGCTTCCCTGAGATCCTCTGATAGATCAGTAAGGGCATTATTCCTCACAGAATCCAGCATCGTCTGCGCCGGCACATTGCCAAGCTGGCTTAGGGCGCTTGGAACCGGGTCACGGCTGGCCAGGGACGCCTTTAAGGCTACCTTGAGGTTATGGTAATCATATCGGGCCCGGAGGATGTTCACGGGCCAGTCGTCGGGGATCATGTCTTCCACCATCTGATAGATACGGGCCAATTCGCCGGTAAACGACTGATCCCTTTCATCTGGGTTAGCGAGGGACGAGACGTAAGGCGCCCACTCAGTCTCCTGGAGGACCTTGGCAGCCTCTATGACGTCCCCGGCATCAAGCATCCGGCTGATTATATTCTTATCGATCATATGAGATTCCAGGGCCCTGATCCTGGCAACTGAATAGGCCCATTGCAATCTATCTCCTGGCATTTTGGCCAATCCCTCTTATTCAAAAATCTCGGGCAGGGGCTTCTTATGATCCATCACTCTGCGAAAAGAACCCCGGCCACTTCAGGTATCAGCTCATCTCTCTTATTCTGGAAAATCGCCTCTACCGAACAATTGATCTCGATATTCCCGGATCTCAGGAGAAATCCGCCCCTAATTGGACGAGTCTCCTGAGACACGTCGATCCTTACATTTCGTCCTTGCCTTTTCAACAGATCCTGGACTTCGCTCACCAGGCCGGACGCCAGCTCGCTTCGGTCGCGCTCATTGAATATGACTTCCTGAACGTCATAAGTCGCGGTTGCAGCCAGCAGCTCCCTCAGAAAATCTCTGTACCTCTGCCTGTATGAACTCACCATGGCATTCATTGCCTCGGCAAATACATCCTGCAGGGCTTGGTCTTTTGCGGCCAGCAGCATGCGCCGCCCATCCAGGCGGGCGAGAGTGATGAGACGCTGCTTCCGGGTTTCGCGCTCCTTCTGAGCGGCGCTCATGATCTCTGAATACCTGACTTCAGCCTTTGCCGACGCTTCCTTGAGGATCTCCTCAGCCTTGGCCTGAGCCGCATCCTTTATCCGGCTAGCTTCCTTTTCAGCATCATCAAGAATCCTGCGCTGTAGGCGCATAAGTCCATCTGCCGGCAGAGCAGTGCCCATATCAATCAACCCCTTTATTAGAACGGGAGACCGAATATCAGGAGTAGTGAAGACAAGAACGCCAAAACCGCATATGTCTCGACCATGGCGGCAAATGTCACTGGTTTGCCAAGCTCCTCCGGCCTCTTGGCGACCACCCCTACCCCGGCTGCCGCCGCCTTGCCCTGGCTTATGGCCGAATGCCATCCCACGAGAGCAATGGGAAGTGCAGCCATTATCACAAAGAGTCCCTGTTCGACTGTAAGTGGCTTGAGGTTGCCAAAACTGAATACATTAAGACGCATCATGAGAAGAAATCCTGTCAACAATCCATATATACCTTGGGTGCCGGGAATTACCTGCAGGAGGAGGATCTGTCCAAACTTGTCAGGATCCTCTGTCACTACCCCGGCTCCGGCCTGACCAACTAGGCCGACACCGATAGCAGATCCGATGCCCGGCAAAGCCACAGCAAGAGCTATACCAAAGAATCCCAAGATTGTTCCAAGCCAGCTTGTTGTTTCCATGAACTATGCATCTCCCTTCCCAACCAGTTCAACATATCGTGTTTTCCTCGCAAAGGGCATGAAGCGCCTGCCTCCGCCCTCGAAGAATTTGCTGAAAAACTCCACGTACTGTAACCTGCTGGAGTGAACATATGATCCCACTACATTTATCGCCAGGTTAAATAAATGTCCGCCGGCCAGAATGACAAAAGCTACTATCCAACCCAGGACAGGCACCCCGGTTATCATGAGGGCCATCGTATCAATGACCCCTGCAATCACGCTCGACGCCAGGCCCAGGGCCAGCAGCCTCGAATATGAGAGCACGTCACTCAAATATCCAGTCACTCCATAGAGACTTAGGATGCCTGACCCAAGACGAGCGATGGGATTCTTTTGGTGCCTTCCCTGCGTTGCTATGAGTCCAAGAGCGCCGGCGATCGCCAGCACCGGGGCGGACCGCGATAGCCAGGCTATTCCTAGAGACGGACCCACAAGGAGGAAGATCAGCCCAGCCAGGAAGATCATCCAAAACCCCTGATCGAACACCGCAGCCGAGGGATTGCCCTGCCTTACATTCATATAGAACTTTATCGCAAGGCCCACGTAAATCTGGACAATACCCAAAATAAAGGATACGATCAGCATCCTCATTGGGTCATCCAGCGGATTGAACCACAAGGGCGGGACTTTGATCAAAGTGCCAAGCCAGCCTCCGGTGAGAGCGCCAGCAATGGCCGATGAAACCCCGCATATGGCGAGCAATGTAAAGAGCTTCTTTGCAATGCCAGCCATCCTGACCTTCTTCAAGAGAAGCAAGGAGATTGCTGTAAGGGCGATTCCATACCCAACATCCCCAAGGCAAAGTCCAAAGAATATGAAGAAGAATGGCGCCAGCATGGGAGTTGGGTCAATACTCTTGCGTCCTGGAAGGCTATATATTTCCGTTACCGCCTCAAATGGAGTAATCACAGGCGTATTTGCCAGGAGTACCGGCACATCTTCCCCCTCCTCCGGTTCACGGGCTAAAACACAGGTAGATTCGAACTTGCTCTCGAGTCCGCGCTTGAGCTGGTCAATCCTGTCACGGGGCACCCACCCCTCCAGCGCGAAGCTTTCCCGGGTGCCATACCATCTCGACCTGGCCAGCATCTTTTCCTTCTCCATCGAGTAGAAATCGTAAAGAGAATAAAGCTTCTCCCTGTGGACGAAGAGCTTTGTCACCTCTGCCCTGAGTTCTTCCTGCTCCCTCTGATTCCTGGCAAGTTTTTCTGTGAGTCGTCCAATTTCGTCCCGGACGGTCCCGGAAGGTCCCAGCGAAGGTATAATAGTAATATCATTTTTCTTCAAGATTTCCGTAAATTTTTCTTCGTCCTGTCTTGCGTAAAATGCCACAAACCTCGTTTCCTTGCGCTCTTCTGACACCACCTCCACAAGATGGGCTATGCCGGCCTCTGCCGCTTCATTGACGGCGGCTTCAAGCGACTCCCTGGGGGAAAACCCGAGCAAGATTCCAGTCTTATTGGTCCCACGCAACTCCGATAAAGGTAAATCCAGCTGAATCCATGGCCTCAAAGAGTCTAAGAGAGTACTTGCCTGGGATTCCTGGGTCGTGAGTTCTGATAGACGAAAGTCGTATGAACGACACTTTTCGTTTATCTCATCTACGAAATTGGCGTCGCTGGCCAGTTCTATGAACCTGCCCTGAGGCACCAGCACCTTGCCGCCACTGAATTGCTGGATCAGATTCTTCTTAGGTTTACCAAACCTGTCGAGGAAGTCGATGCAATATTTGAGCTGGGAGATCTTTCGATCCAGGTCAGAGATAGCCGTGTCTCTACCACGGCGCCCCTGGACGCCATCTTCTTCTTTTGCCTCCAGGATTTCAACGGCACCGACGTCATAAAGGAAATCCGCGACCCCTTTTTCTTCTGATATATGACCCAGCACTGTGATCTTGAGCATTTCCGCTATAGCCATCCCGGATTGCCGCGTACACATGAAAAGGCTCCGATTCTGCCTCCTTGCGCGCGGCTCACCCCCTCTACCACAAGCAGTTCTTATGACTCCATTATCTTATCGAGCACAAGCTTTATACCCTCGGCCCGTCTCTTCTGAATCAGCGAAGCGAGCTTTTGAATCTCGGCACGAGCCTGCATTTCCAGTTTTCGAGCCTCCTCGCGCCCTTCACTCTCACCAGACGCGATCATCGCATCGGCTTCCGCCCGGGCTTTATCGACGGCCTCCCGCAATAACTGCTCAGCCCTGGCATGTGCGTCCGCGACGATCCTCTTGGCATCAGCGCGGGCTCTCTCTATAACTTTATCGGCTTCCGCTTCTACTTTCCTTATCTCCCCCAGGATCTCCACTGCCAAAAGCGCTGCACCTCCAGACATCCTGTAAATAACAAAGTAAAACCCTCACAGCCTCGCAATTCTCACGGCTGCCAAAACATTAAACTCTCCTTTTCTCCACAAACGGCTAAATTCCTTCAGGGGATTTCAAAATCCGAGGGCAATTGAAAAGTTCGTTATATCAGTTCCCTCGCAAGACTTCGTAACTGTACGTTACTAAGTTTATACTAATCCCTTCGCAAATGCAATATCCTGCCGGCCTTCTACGCACTGGATTTTACATGGACCGTCCGGCACCATCATCGCGCAGGCAGCCCGTTTTTGCAGATTGCAGACACTATTTACCTACGCGGCTCAACACCACCTCTCTTATTACCTTAGCCGCCAAGAGCGATGTGATATCAGAATGATCAAAGGTCGGAGCCACTTCCACAAGGTCAAAACCCACCAGCTTAGTCTCGAAGAGCAAATAAAGAGCTGAAAACAGCTCGCGCGTGGTGCACCCCCCTGGCTCCGGCGTCCCTGTGCCTGGAGCATACGCAGGATCCACCACATCGATATCCAGTGTCACATATACGGGACGCTGGCCGGTTTCCCTCAGAATATGGCTAACACTTTCAACGATGTCTTTCCCCTCTATGAGCGAGCCAATTCTCTCGGCCTTCTGGAATTCATCCGCGGTACCTGACCTTATCCCGCATTGGAAGAGGTTCCCCTCCCCGACTGTCTCAATTACCCGGCGCATGACCGTGGCATGGGAAAAGACTTCGCCAAGATAATTGTCGCGAAGGTCCAGATGGGCATCCAATTGCACGACCAGGAGATCCGGGTAGACCTCGCGCATAGCCTTTATTACAGGGAATGTTACAAGATGCTCTCCACCGATGAAAATAGGGAATTTACCGCCATTTACGATGATGCGCGTGGTTCTCTCGATGCAAGAGAGACTTTCCCCTACATTACCTATCGGCAGCACAAGATCGCCGGCGTCATAAAGCATCTCCGGAATCAGAGAGCGTTTGAGGGCAGGGCTGAAGTCCTCCAGGGCATCGGACACCTGCCTAATTCGAGACGGGCCGGCGCGGGCCCCGGCCCGCCAGCTGGCGGTAAAGTCCATGGGAATTCCAGTGATGACTACTTTTGCGGTATTGTATGAATCACCAGAGGCAAAAAAATGCCCCTGGCGTTCAAGAAATGGGGATAATTCACGCATTGCCAGCACCAGCGTATTCACCAATCAATTCTTTCACAAATCGCGGAAGCGCAAAAGCCGCCTTATGGATTTCCGGTGTATAGTAACGGCATACAATATCATCAGGCATACTGCGCGCCGGTGAAATGGGATCATAGACTTTTGACCCTGTTGTGAAACTCCAAAGCCCGCTTGGATATGTTGGAATCGGAGCGAGATAGAGCGCCGCCTTCGGAAATATCGACTTTGCGGAGGCATATACCCTCTGGATCAGATCCCGGTTAGAAAACGGCGACTCCGTCTGCGCTACAAACAAACCCTCAGGTTTTAGCGCATCGAAGACCCCCTGGTAAAATTCCTTTTCAAAGAGCCCTACGCCCGGGCCGATAGGATCGGACGAATCGATGATTATGACATCATATTGAGAAGTGGCCTTCTTTACAAATTCTATCCCATCACCTACAGCCACCCGCACTCTGGGATCAGAGAGAGACCGAGATATCTCAGGGAAGAATCTGCGACAAACATCCAGGACCCGCTCGTCTATTTCCACTAAATCTACGTGCTCGACAGAGAGGTGCTTCACAATCTCCCTTACGGTGCCACCATCCCCTCCGCCCACAACCAGCACGCTCTTGGGATCCTCATGGGCCATCAGGGGAACATGAGCTATCATCTCATGGTAAATGAATTCATCGCTAACTGTAAGCTGAATTGCCCCGTCAAGGGCCAGGAGTCTTCCGTATTCAAGGGTATCCACCACAAGAAGGTCCTGGTATGGAGTCTTCTCCTGGGCCAATGTTCGTGATATGCGCAAACCTAATTTCATATTCTGAGTCTGAAGCTCGTAAAACCACAATCCTATCTGATTGCCCATGTTTCATCTCCCTACCCTATATTGAGAATGGCGAGTTTGGCACCAGACCCGATCCTGAGAATGGAGGGCCGATTTAATACCAGAGAGCTGCTCCTGCAAAAGCGCAGCCTATCTTCTCCACCTTATGTTCCACAGCTTTGACCTTGATGTCGGTGAGATCCATACCCCGGACTTCAAAGGCTTCCTTGACCATCTCTCTGATCTGCTCCTCAGCCTCAGCAGCGCTGCACTTACCTGAAAACTCCATTATGATCCCAAAAGTACCATCACTCATACCCACGCCGATAGCCGCAGAAATGATCTCCCCCGGGACGTCGCTAGTGATATAGCCGTATGCCGTAGGGGTGAGTGAAGCAGGCGGGATATCCAGCTTCTCCACGTATTGGGCTCCGGCAGGCAAAACGCTTGATACTTTGAGAAGATTGAGATTACCTATCCCGGATGCCAGGAGCGCCTTGTCAAATGCCGTGAGCTTAGTTTTGCCCTCCGCGCTCCCCGAAACAAGGGTAAATTTCTTTGGTGTTGGAAGCATAGTCTGGCCCCCTCTGACTCAATATTATTGTTACACCGATCTTGAACGCCTTATCATGATATTCTAACCTAACATGACGCGTTCCTCAGGAAACCTCACACCGTTGGCCTGTTGTTTTTGAGCCAAGGCCAGCGCAATACTGAGAGGACCGACACGACCGGCGAACATTATGAATATTATCACCAACCTGCCCAAGGTGGAAAGGGTGGGGGTTATCCCCATACTGAGCCCCACTGTTCCAAAGGCAGATACGGTCTCGAAAAGAACTTCCGGAAGGCTCTTTCCCTCAGACACAGCCAATATGATGGCTCCCGTGAACACTAAAGCCGCTGAGATCATGGTTATTGCCAGGGCCCTCAAGACGGATCCTGTAGGCAATCTACGCTCAAAGACATCGACATCATTTCTGCCCCTGACCACAGAACGAACGGCCAGAATAAGCACGGCGAAAGTAGATGTCTTTATGCCGCCTCCAGTAGAGCCAGGAGATGCACCAATGAACATCAGCAAGATCACGAGAAATATGGTGGCAGGACGAAGCGCCCCGATATTGACTGTGGAAAAACCCGCGGTCCTGGGGGTAACCGCCTGAAAATAGGCGGCCAGCAGTTTAGACCCAAATGGTAGCCTTCCCAGGGTATCAGGGTTGTCTGACTCTATAGCCAGGATAAGGATTGTTCCAAGCGCAATCAAGATTGCAGTAGTGACCAGGACGACCTTTGTATGCAGGTGGAGCCGCCTCGTGCATCTATAGTGCAAAATATCCATCAGGACTGAAAAACCAAGCCCACCAAGGACTATCAAAGATGCTATCGTAAGCGATACAAGGGGATCCCCCACGAAATCAGCAAGGCTCCTAAAGCCGCCGAACAGGTCGAATCCAGCGTTACAAAAGGCAGATACAGCATGGTACACAGAGTAATAAATCCCTTTAGCCACCCCGAGAAGAGGAATAAACCGGATGGATAATAAGAGCGCTCCTATCCCTTCTATGATGACGGTAGCGATTATTACATTACGGATAAGACGAACCATCCCCTCAAGGGTCAACTGGTTCATGGCTTCCTGGATCAAGAGCCTGCCCTTGAGAGAAACTCGTCTTCCCAGCACCAAGAGCGCAAAGGTAGATATGGTCATTATGCCTAAGCCCCCAAACTGGATCAGGAGCATGGTAACTATCTGGCCGAAAAGGGAATAGGCATCATGAGTATCCACAACCACGAGCCCCGTCACGCAAACCGCCGATGTGGCGGTGAAGAGCGCGGTGAGAAATCCTACTGAATTGCCGCTTCGAGAAGCCACCGGGAGCGTCAGCAAGATCGCGCCGACGATGATCAATGCCATAAATCCCAGGACAAGTACCTGAGGTGGAGTAAGCTGTCTTAGTGATGTCATGATCCGGCCAAGCAATGGGCCACCATCTGTCAAGTTTTCCATATCAGTCCCCTTCTCTCGCGAGGGCAGGACGCCGAATATAAAATAGATGCCCACCCCGATGTGGACTGCAGTCCTCTTTCATGGCAAGCACAAGATGTCAATTATAAACGGATCTCTTTCCGCAATATAGACGGATTTCTTTCCCTGAACTATGAAAGACCCTCACCGGGAATCTCATCCCCGGATGAAGGTCCTCAGATGCGCTAGAATCCTTGCTCAATTATAGCATGCCGCGACAACCTGTCAACCGCTTTTTTGGCGCACACCTTGGGATCAAGCGTTCTCAAGCATCTTCAGGCGAAGCTCTTCTGCTATCCGCGCGATAAAAAAAGAATTAGTAGGGGGTTTGCCCCCTCGGGAATGCGCGGCATGACCAAAAATCTGGTATATATAATCCAGATTCCCCTGAATCCATGTCTTCTGAATCGTATACCGGATGGCCGCTTCGATAATTAGAGGCGTTGTGCCATGCTTCTCTGCAACCCTAGGATACAAACTCTTGGTCACTGAATTGAGAAGTCCCATGTCTTGCGAGACCATTGCTATAGAATCCCTGAGGTATGCATACCCTTTGAAGTAGGTAGGAACCCCCATCTTATAGAGTACCCTGGCTACCCTGTCCTCGAGGTCTTCTTCTTTATCTTTATCGACGGGCGGGTCAATGTCCCTCGAGGATTTCCTAAATACGAGTTTATCCAATGCATGTCCCTCACGCCCCAGCTGCCTGATGCGGTTCACCAGGCTTGCCCTATCAAACGGCTTGAGAAGGTAATAATCGGCGCCGAGACGCGATGTGGATCGGACCATGGCCTCCTCTTCAAACGCTGTAAGCACAATTATTCTTGGCCGTCTGGGTAGGTCCATTTCCTGCAGCTTTGAAAGAACCCCCATACCATCAAGATATGGCATGATCATATCAAGTAGAACAACATCAGGCCTTTGACTTACGATCTTCTCGAGGGCATCCAGCCCATCATAGGCCGCCCCGACCCACTCAAGGTCCGGTTCCCCTCTGATAATGTCCTCTAGCACATTACAAAGATCCCTGTTGTTTTCCGCCGCCAACACCTTGACTTTGTCGGTTTGCATCTGCCTCCTCCCCCTCAACGTAAGGCCCAATGACATGAAACCGCGGGCGCCCCCTACCCATACGTCTAAGATTTTCTATATTCATAGACAAATTCCTCTATTGTCCCCGAAGATCCAAATGGAAACGTGAAAGGATTCCTTCCAGCAATGAAGAATAATCTCCTTCGGACAAAATAGAGCCAAACAAGGCTAATAAAACCAAAGGAGGAGTGTTGGATTGATTCGCGGGAATAGGATTCTGTTGTGTATCCTGACTTGTCTTCTGATTCTTGCCCTCCTCGGCGTACCCTCGGCATGGGCCCAAAAGTCATTGAAGATCGCCATGGTCACTGACATAGGAGGACTTGGCGACCAGTCTTTCAACGATGCAGCCTACCGTGGCATGCTTCAGGCACAAAGAGAACTAGGAGCAGAAATCAAGGTCATTGAGTCCAAGAAGATGGATGATTATGAACCCAATCTCCGTAACCTGGCGGAGCAGAAGTACGATCTGATATGGGCAATAGGTTTCCTGATGACCGATGCGGTTAAGAATGTAGCCAAACAATACCCTGATGTTCATTTCGGGATAATCGATAGTGTCGTAGAGGCACCCAATGTTATGTCAGTTACATTCAAGGAAGAAGAAGGATCATTCCTCGTGGGCGTGATCGCAGGCATGACCACAAAGAAGAATATCATTGGATTTGTAGGCGGCATGGAATTCCCCTTGATACAGAAGTTTGAAGCCGGTTTCAAGGCAGGAGTAAAAGCGGTGAACCCCAAGGCAAGAGTGCTGGCGGCATATACCGGATCATTCAATGATCCTGCAAAAGGAAAGGAATTGGCATTGGCCCAGCACAGCGCCGGCGCGGATGTGATCTACCATGCATCAGGCGCATGCGGCATCGGGGTAATAGAGGCTGCCAAGGAAAAGAAATTCTGGGCCATCGGCGTGGATTCTGACCAGCATCACCTGGCCCCCAACAATGTCCTAACCTGCATGATCAAAAGAGTCGATGTAGGAGTCTTTACCGGCGCCAAGGCGGTAGCAGAAGGGAAATTCAAGCCTGGATTAGTGGTCTTGGGACTCAAGGAAAATGGCGTGGGGTACTGCTCCAGTACATCCAAGACCGCATCCAGCCAGGCTATAGCAAAGGCTGATGAATGGGCTAAGAACATCATTTCCGGCAAGATCAAGGTCCCGGAGGTTCCGAAGGACGTAGCGAACTGGAAGCCTTGATCCGTTGGTTGCAGGGGATGGGTGCTCCTCTCGGTGGACGCAACACTATCAGGGAACGCCGCTGGGCCGATACCACCCACACCCTCGTAGACCCGGGGTTGGGATACTCCGACCGGCGGCATTGATCCGAGGCCTTATAGCCTGAGGGCCGAGGATCACTGAGCAGCCTCTCAGCAAGGCTGCGTCCGCCGGGAGGAGTATCCATACCTAAGGCTGCTGCGTCCGCCGGGAGAAGTATCCATACCCAGGTCAAAGTTACTGAGGATGCCACCGAAAGAGTGTCCCCAAAAGGAGTGAGGATGAATCTTGGCGGGTCGTGAGAACGCGGAAGTTATAAGCATGAGGGGTATCACGAAGCAATTCCCGGGGGTGCTGGCCAATGATCATATCGATTTTTCGCTGCGCCAGGGCGAAATCCATGCCCTCCTAGGGGAGAACGGAGCCGGGAAGACCACGTTGATGAAGATTCTCTACGGACTTTATCTGGCAGATTCGGGCGAGATTTATGTCAAGGGTGTCAAACAGGAGATTAATGATCCCGCCTGTGCCATCCGGCTTGGCATAGGCATGGTGCATCAGCATTTTATGTTGATCCCGCCATTTACAGTAGCAGAGAACATCATTCTTGGAATGGAGCCGTCCAAAGCGCGCATCCATCTGGACATTCGTGAGGCTGCCCGCCAGGTGACAGAATTGTCCGCGAAGTATGGACTCAAAGTAGATCCATTCGCGCGAGTGGAGGATATTTCTGTAGGAATGCAGCAGCGCACGGAGATCCTGAAGGCCCTTTACAGAGGAGCGGAGGTCCTCATTCTAGATGAGCCGACTGCTGTCCTGACGCCACAGGAAGTGGATGAATTGATGGAGACGATGCGGTCCCTCGCGCGTCAGGGAAAGTCCATCATTTTTATTACACATAAGCTGACCGAGGTGATGGCCATCGCTGACCGCGTGACCATCGTCCGGCGCGGCAAAGTTGTGGGCACTCTTGAAAAGCATAAGACAAATGTCAATGAACTCGCCACTTTGATGGTGGGTCGTGATGTAAGCCTGGGGGTTCAGAAGAAGGAACAAGAGCCCGGTAGAGTGCTGCTCGATGTACATAACCTCACCGCTCTGAATAACCGGAGGCTCCCAGCGCTAAAGAGGGTGAGTTTCTCGCTTCGCGCTGGCGAGATCCTGGGGATCGCGGGGGTCGAGGGCAACGGGCAGACAGAGCTCGTGGAGGTCATCACCGGCCTGAGGCAAGCTACAAGTGGGCACATTTTTCTGGATGGAAAAGAGGTAACGAATCTTCCCCCTAGCAAGATAATTGCCTCAGGAATGGCGCATATACCAGAAGATCGCGTGCGGAGAGGATTGATCGCGGACTTTACCGTAGCAGAAAATATGATCCTGGAATCCCATAACAAGAGCCCATTTGCGCGGGGCTTGAGGATACTGTGGGAAAATGTCCGGAGCGCCACCCTTGAGAGAATTCGCGAATTTGATATTCGTACTCCCAGCGAGGATGTTCCGGTGCGCTCCCTGTCGGGTGGCAATCTGCAGAAGGTCATCCTTGCCCGTGAATTGTCGAGAGATCCTCTTGTGATAATAGCGGTTCAGCCGACACGCGGTCTGGATGTAGGGGCGATAGAATTCGTCCATAGCCGGCTCTTGGCTGCGCGGGAAGCCGGAAAGGCGGTGCTCCTGGTGTCTTTGGAGCTCGAGGAAATCCTGGCCCTCAGCGATCGTATCGCTGTAATGTATGAAGGTGAAATTGTCGGGGAGATGCCGGCGAAGCAAGCCACCGAACAGACCCTCGGCCTCCTTATGGCAGGGGCAATGCGGCTCCAAGACGCGTCGTAGAAAGCCCATCATAAGGGGCGACAGATTGGAGGGAATCGTTGTGAGAAATAGACGCGCCACGATCATCTCAGGCGCAGTCTTGGCATATCTTCTACTCTGTATCCTACTAAAAGGGGACATAATAAAGGGAACTCTTTTTTCCATTCAGGCAATATTTTATATGATCCCCTTTATCTTCGTTGGACTAATATCCATGATGGCTATGCGGAAAGGAATCGTTAGCGGACGGCTCGCCTCCCCGATCCTGGCCCTCATGCTGGCTCTTTCCACAGGAATCATACTTATCCTTTGGGCCGGGAAAGACCCTTTCAAAGCATATGGCGCCCTGCTAATTGGAGCGT
Source organism: Bacillota bacterium (assembly GCA_013178415.1). Classification (NCBI taxonomy): domain Bacteria; kingdom Bacillati; phylum Bacillota; species Bacillota bacterium. The sequence goes on from JABLXA010000003.1 coordinate 186,962, forward strand.
TTGGCAACCTTCAGAATATCTCCGAAACACTGGTTGCCATGACACCGCTGGTCCTTACCGGTCTTTCCATAGCCCTGGCATTCCACTGCGGCCTTTTCAACATAGGTGCGGAAGGACAATTCATCCTGGGGCAGCTTGGGGCGGCGTGGATTGGTTATGCTCTCGCGGGATTGCCGATGATATTGCACCTACCAGTCACCTTGCTTTTTGGTATGGCTGCCGGAGCGCTTTGGGCGCTGATTCCGGGCCTGCTGAAAGCTTACAGAGGAGTTCACGAAGTCATCAATACTATTATGATGAATTATATAGCTCTCTACCTCGCGAATTATCTTGTCAACGGCCCGATGATGGCGAAAGGTTTTTTGCCCGTTTCGCCTGAGATCAGCCCGGCCGCCAGATTGCCTCGCCTCCTGGCTTTCATGGGCGCCAACTACCGCGCAAATGCCGGCATCATCCTGGCTATCTCAGCGGCAATGGCTGTATATTACATCCTATGGCACACCACAATTGGTTATGAAATAAGGGCGGTTGGGCGAAATCCCCAGGCAGCTAGATATGGAGGCATAAATGTGCCATCCAACCTTGTGAAGGCTATGCTCCTATCTGGCGCGCTTTCCGGAATGGCTGGCGCTATCCACATCATGGGAATCCAGTATAAATTCGTCGATATTTTCACCTGGACAGGCTACGGCTTCGATGGTATAGCCGTGGCTCTCCTCGGGGGCAATCACCCTGTTGGCGTGGTCCTGAGCGCGCTATTGTTCGGCGCTCTTACCTCCGGCGCCGCGCAGATGCAGATCCTTGCCGGGGTTCCAAAGCAGATTATCACCATTGTCCAATCCATAATCATTCTCTTCGTAGCTGCGGAGAAGTTTCTCAATTATCTTGTGAGAAGCCGTGGGAGGAATATATCATCGAAGTCCTCCCCGGCAAAGGAGGCCGAGGTCGCGTGATCGAATCATTCAAGGAAATCTTGAGCCAGATTTGGTGGCTGCTGAGCATACCCGGGCTGTGGATCTCCACCCTCCGTCTGGCGACCCCCCTGGCTTTGGCCGCCCTGGGTGGCGTCTTCTCTGAGCGCTCCGGAGTAGTCAATATTGCCCTCGAGGGGATCATGCTCGTGGCATCATTCTTTGCGGCCATAGTCTCCATGTATTCACAGAACCCATGGCTCGGGGTCCTCGCGGGAGTAGTCTCCGGCCTCCTGGTCTCCCTGATCCACGCCGTAGTCTGTGTAAATTTCCAGGCAGATCAGGTAGTCAGCGGCACGGCCCTTAATATGCTGGCCTTAGGCCTTACAGGATTTCTCCTCCAGAAATTTATCGGTCATCCAGGCCAGACGCCGCCCGTCCCGAAATTGCCTGATTGGGTGATACCTGGCCTCGACAAGATACCTGTGATAGGTCCCACGGCTTCTCAGATCCTGAGCGGACATACTCCTATAGTATATATCGCAATTTTCATCGCACTCCTTGCCCAGTATGTACTGTTCAGGACTCCCCTTGGTCTGAGGCTTCGAGCCGTGGGCGAAAACCCAGAGGCAGCTGAAACCGTCGGCATCAATGTATTTCATATGAGGTACCTAGGCGTTGCCATAAGCGGAATCCTGGGAGGGCTGGCCGGAACCGCCCTATCCATCGGCCTTTTGTCTATCTTTCAAGAAAACATGACAAACGGTCGCGGGTTCATCGCGCTAGCCGCCATGATCTTTGGAAAATGGACACCACTCGGGGCTCTTGGCGCATCCTTACTGTTTGGTTTTGCCGACGCGTTTCAGATGAACGCCCAGACTGTCGGCCTAACTTTTATACCACGCCAGGTCTGGCTGATGCTTCCATATATCCTCACCATGCTGGCCCTTGCGGGCGTAGTTGGCCGCTCCACCCCACCCGCCGCAGACGGGGTGCCATACGAAGGCAAAAAATAGGGCATTGTCTGCCGATGATTTTCGCGTGACAGTAGAATAATAAATACTGAAACCGAGTTCATTGCGCGAAGGTGTCATATTCATGGGGCTATGGAGCAAGAAATCCGTTGAAACTCTCCGCAGGGACAGCGCCTATCATAAAAGCGCCCTGAAACGTAATTTGGGCCCCACAGACCTTACCGCTCTTGGAATAGGCGCGATAATAGGGACAGGAATCTTCGTCCTGACTGGCGTTGCTGCGGCGAGATATGCGGGGCCTGCCGTGCTTATATCTTTCATGATTTCTGGGACAGCAGCCGGGCTTGCGGCCCTGTGCTATGCAGAGCTCGCCTCGATGGTCCCGGTGGCAGGAAGCGCGTATACCTACTCCTACATAGCCCTGGGCGAGATAATCGCCTGGGTGATCGGCTGGAATCTCATCCTGGAATATGCGGTATCCGCCGGAGCCGTATCCATAGGGTGGTCCGGATATTTCGTAAATCTCCTCCGTGCGGCGGGGATCCATCTACCCCGGTGGGCAATCGCATCGCCGCTTTCAGGAGGAGTGGCAAACCTGCCGGCCGGCATCATAGCCCTGGCCATAACAGCGCTTCTCGTCTTCAGCACGAGGGAAAGCTCGCATGCCAATAAGCTCATCGTGGCCATAAAGCTTGCGGCTGTCCTGTTCTTCATTGGAATAGGAATATTTCATATAAAACCTTCAAATTGGACGCCATTCGCCCCCTATGGGTGGTCAGGAGTCATGCGAGGATCCGCCATTGTGTTCTTCGCGTATATCGGATTTGACGCAGTTGCGACTGCGGCTGAAGAAGTGGAACGACCTCAACGTGATCTTCCAATCGGGCTAATCGCCTCTCTTGGCATCTCAACGATCCTATATATACTGGTGACAGTCATACTGACAGGGGTGGTAAATTATAGACGGCTCGACACCCCTGCGCCGGTGGCGTTTGCTCTTCTCCAGGCCGGCGTTCCCTGGGGCACGGCCATAGTCTCAGTCGGCGCCCTCACAGGCCTGACCAGCGTCCTGCTGGTAACCATTTTCGCCCAAAGCCGCGTCTTTTTCGCCATGGCAAGAGACGGCCTCCTGCCGGCAGCCTTCACCAAGATACATCGTAAATTCGGAACCCAGTATATGGTGACGATAGTGACAGGGATCGTGGTAGCTCTAATCGGAATGCTGCTTCCAATCGGAATGGTCGCGGAGCTTGCGAACATAGGGACCCTGACAGCATTTGTGCTGGTTTCCATCGGAATACTCATCCTTCGCAAAACCCAGCCCAATCTACCCCGACCATTTAAGACACCATTCATGCCATATACGCCGATCTTGACGATAATCTTTTGTGGCTATCTTGCCGCCAACCTTCCCCGCCTGACGTGGGTTCGATTTGTCCTCTGGCTCATCATCGGGATGTTCATATATTTCCTGTATGGAAGGAATCATTCCCTGGCGGGCAAAAAGAAGGAGGGAACGTAAAAAAGCCTGCCGCGGATTTCCGGCAGACTGCGATAAACTATGGTAGCGGCGACTGGATTCGAACCAGTGACGCCACGGGTATGAACCGTGTGCTCTGACCAGCTGAGCTACGCCGCCAGCACATTCATCATAGATTCAAAATGCTACTTGAAATAAAAAAGTTGGTAGCGGGGGCTGGATTCGAACCAGCGACCTCCGGGTTATGAGCCCGACGAGCTACCGGCTGCTCTACCCCGCGATGACATTTGGCGACATCTTACTTGTGCGCGTACCAAGTGCCATAACTTAGTATAGCACAAATCTCAGGAACGTCAAGACCCGGCTGCAGGATATTTGAAAGCCGCAGAGAAAAGTAAGAACGCAAAGCGGCGCTCCGACAGTCTCCACGGAATTCTTCAGCAGCATCTGATTTCAGGAGGTCTCGAAAGGAGAGCAGACATTGGGAAAGATTCGCTATTCCATCCGACAGACGGCAGAAAGGCTTCCCAGAGAATTCGTCGATCGACTCTATCTCTTATTTGGGCCATCTATTGCTGACAAGATCTTACACGGCTTTGGTGCTGCAAGATTCACAACCCTGAGGGTCAACACCCTTAGATCAGACATACGCAGTGTCATGCGATATCTTCGAGATCTTGATGTAAAATTTGACAGGGTCCAGTGGTATGATCTCGCCCTGGTGATAAAGAACAAGCGGGAGCGGGATCTCGAAGGTCTGGACATCTATAAGCAGGGGCATATCTATTTGCAAAGCCTTTCAAGCATGATCCCGCCGCTGGTCTTGGTCCCGGAGCCTGGGGAAAAAGTGCTCGACATGGCCGCGGCGCCCGGAAGCAAAACCGCCCAAATGGCTATGATGATGGGAAATCAAGGGTACATCCTGGCAAACGATATCAACTCCGTACGAGCAAAAGTGCTTGAATATAATATAAGGGTCCAGGGTGTAGAGATCGTGGAAATCTCCATTCAGGACGGCGCATCTCTCGGCAAAGCCTACCCCGAATATTTCGACAAGGTGCTGCTAGATGCTCCCTGCAGCGGTGAAGGCCTGTTTCTGGCCCATAACCCAAGGACATATGCAGGGTGGAACACGAAAAAGATTAAACAATTTGCTTCCCTTCAAAGGAGGCTCCTCGAAAGCGCCGTAAAAGCCCTGAAACCAGGTGGCATCTTGGTCTATTCCACCTGCACCCTCTCCCCTGAAGAAAATGAAGAAAATATAGCCTGGCTCCTTGAAAATCACGCAGAATCGGTGACAATTGATGAAATCCCTCTATCGATCCCGGAACGCGTGAATGGCATCGTCCCTCCTGATGACATGAGGAAATGTATGCGCATCCTGCCATCCGATACCATGGAAGGGTTTTTCGTGTGCAAGCTGAGAAAACGCCTGACCTAGCCCCCGATCATGCGTTCCAACTGGTCTGCAGCCTCGGGGATGGTAAGGGGCATGGTCACCGGCCAGTTGCGTTCCCTGAGCGCGTCAAAAAGCTCAACCAGCGAAGGAACATCCAGGTTGTTTTCCCTGAGAAGGTCCCCTCTCGAAAAGACCTCGCGTGGGGTCCCCTTGAGCGCTATGCCGCCTTTCTTTATCACATAGACATAGTCGGCCACTTCCGGCACAAGCTCCACCTCATGCAACGCCATTATATATGTGAGACCCGATTCGCGGTTCAACTCGGATAGCAGACTGATGAGCTCTCGTCTAGAACCGGGGTCTACCCCAGCAAAAGGCTCGTCAAGTATCAGGAGCTCAGGTCGCCTTATCAGTGCTCCAGCCAACGCGACTTTCCGCTTCTCCCCACCGCTAAGATAATGTGGAATCCGCTTCGTCAGGTGACTGATTCCAAGCCTTCCCAAGACTTCACCCACACGCGCGTCCACTTCGCTTCGCGAAAGGCCTTGGCTCTTGAGGCCAAAGGATACGTCATCCCATACCGTAGGGCCTATTATTTGTTCATCGAGTTCCTGCAACACGACACCGATACGGTCACGGATACGCCAGAATTCCTTGGCGGGATCCATGCCGAAAACCTGCACATTTCCTTCCAGAGGTTTCAATATCCCAACAATATGAAACAGCAAAGTAGTCTTGCCCGATCCATTCGCCCCAAGCACTACGACGCGCTGCCCCCGGCGAACGGTGAAATCAAGGCCACACAGATCCACCTGCGTTCGGTCAGGATAGGTATGCTTTATGCATTGTACCTTGACCAGCGGTTCTCCTAGATCTTTCAATGGATCATCACCAACCCTACAATCGCGACAACCCCGGCGGCAAGCGGCATGAGATCATAGATCTTCAGATGAAATCTCCCCTGAGGATGACGCCGAATATCGCAACTTTCATTCGATATAGGGCCATTTGCCGCAGCATCTTTTACATGACCCCTCATATTCCCTGGTTCAATTCCCCTGAGCTCCATGACCATGTAGACTCGCTCCATGAGATCAAAGGACGAAAGGACAAGAGCGCCGAGGCTCTGCGCCCCCCTATAATAACCGTGGATCGCTCCATAAATTCCCCGGCCTCTCCGCAATTTCACGGCAAGCATGAGCCCTTCCAGTCTATCTACAAGAAGGAAAAACCCGCGGTATGCCATAAAGAGCATCTCCACCAGCGGCTTCGGCATGATCCTGGCCAACGTCGCGAATACATCGATATATGAGGTAGTCACCATCAGCGTAGCTAGCATGAGCCCCGCGGCAACCCCCTTCAAGATCACCAGGACCGCCAGCATAGGGGCATTCCTCGCCTGGCTTATCGCGAATAAAACCCCGAAGAGCAATGGATATGCCGCGATAGAGGCTACGGGCCATGTCAGTGTCCTGTTGAGCAGTGAGATCAACAATTGGACTGCCAAGATAAAGCCGATAAGCGCTGGATTCCTCGATACTATTATGACAATGAGGACCATAGCGACCCCGAGCAGCTTGGACCACGGGGCGGCCCTATGCAAAGGGGAATTACCACTATTTGCAAGATAGTCTACGACTCTGAGCTCCAAGGCAACTCGCGGCCATCATCGCGGACTCACGAATAGCATTCGGGATAAGCCAGAAGCTTGAGTCTGCGAAATCGGCCGCAATCTCCCTACCTTTCCTAATTATGAATCACATCAAAAAAGCCCGGCCTGACCGAGGCAATATATGACACCATAGCTGCCACTAATATGGATTCCGCTGGCCACCCTACAAGCGCTGGAATCGCCATGACTTTGACGAAATTCGAAAGGGAGAAGGACGAGATATTGCTCTGATCATGGGGCTCCGCCTGAGATTCCAGATGATTGTGATTGTGCGCCAGGGTCTCTGATACCGCATCCCATCCGCCCAGACTGAAGCCTACTGCAGAGACCATGAAAGAAAAAGAGATCATAAGTGAAATGATTGTTGCAACAAATGCTGATAGGCCGAGCCGACGAGGGCGCCTATGTTCAGGGACGGGCCTACCCGACCACGCCCGCATCATAAGCAAAGACATAGCCTTGAAGATCAAATATCCTACCATGGCCTCGGTTCCAACGATTACTATGTTCAATCCGAGGGAGGTGATGCCCCCATGCCCCATGAGAGCCAGTATTACGTTAGCCAGGGCCTGGGCAATGAATCCCGCCCATGGTCCCAGCAAAATCCCGGCCAGGACAGCGAGATTAAGATGATAGACCCCGAACCATTCTACAGACATCGCTAAGATCATAACTGCGGCGAATATACTGATCCTCGCGATGATGCGCGCGCCCCAGTTCCGCCGAAGCATATACATCGATATCATGAAAAACGCGATCGCAAAAGCAGACCAGACGGCGACCCAGGTCATTGGAAGGAGCCCATCTGGTATATGCAGGTGAGACATGCCAAAATCAACCCTTTCCCCTGGCGGGGTCCATGCCCGTCGTGGATTTCGCGTCCGTAACAGTGTTGGAGTCAGTGTCAGAAGATTCCTGGCACTCTGGACATATTCCTATAACCTGCAAATGATGTCCCTTGATTTGAAACTTCGTTCGTCTAGCAAGATTTTCCTCGATTTCCCCCACACTACAATCCTGAAATCCGACAGCCCGGCCACACGATTCACATACCAGATAATGATGATGCTGATCTGCCTTACATATCAATTCATACCTCGCTATCGCCCCCGAGACATCCACCCTTCTCAAAATATGCCCATCAACCAGGGTCTTCATGTTTCGGTAGACGGTACTGACATCCATGGGGATGCCTCTTCGCGATATTTCAGAGTAAACCTCTTCCGGTGACAGATACCCTTCCGTCGCCAGAAACGTATCTACGATCTCCCGGCGCTGCCTTGTCAATCTAAGGCCATGCTGCTTGAGCAATCTATCAGCATCGAGTTTGAGTCCCTCATCCGGCATGATTTCCAGGCTTGGGCCGCACCATACATGAAATAGGACATGCAGTCCGCAGCCATATACCTCCTGAAATACTTTCTGCAAATCATTTGCAAGTACAAAATAACACGAAGCCCCAACAAAGTCAAGTATGATGAAGATAATGGAGATTCATTTTCGGAGATGATACTGTCTGGTGAAGCAGGTTGTATTGGGGTCCCTGTCGAAGACATTATCTGCAGCGTGGTAGCTAGTAGTGCGAAAGGATTCAGACAACAAGAGAAGGAGGGAGCGGCGTCTCTCCCCAGATATAAACGTCGGGGCTTCCTTCCGGCGCCGCGTGAGTCGATGGCTAATCTAAAGTCCCCAGATTTCTCTCGTCTACGAAAAGTCCTAAAGCGAGAAGGAGAACCGGATCGAGTTCCATTCTATGAACTATTTGCGGACCAGGAGGTCATGGAGGCTATCCTGGGACGCCCGGTCCGGACCCTGCAGGATAGAATCGATTATCATGTCAAACTCGGTTATGACTATGTGGTCTGTTGGGTCAAAGGCGTGGATTTTCCCACCAAAGGGCGCGCTTCCACGGCAGACACTGCCTATCTCGCGAGAGCAGAGCGCACTTTTAACGTTGCTTCTCAGGGAATGATCAGAAACTGGGATGATTTCGAACAGTATCCCTGGCCAGATCCAGCGCAAGCGGATTATTCAGAGATCGAGGAAGCCGAGCGCATAACCCCAGAGGGAATGAAGGTCATCGTCCTCACAGGGCATGTATTGGAAGATCCAATGGCTATTATGGGATATGAAGGATTGTCATATGCTTGTTACGACCAGCCAGACTTGGTGGAGGCGGTATTCGACCGGGTAGGACAGACCTATTTGTCTATATACCAAGATCTTGCCGGAATGGACGCTGTAGGGGCTGTTCTTATTAGCGATGATCTTGGCTTTAAGACTCAAACCCTCATGCCGCCGGATTTTCTCCGGAAATATGTCTTTCCCTGGTATCGTAAATATGTCGAGACGAGTCACGCCAGCGATCTGCCAGTTATCCTCCACTCATGCGGAAACCTTTCCGCTATAATGGAGGACCTCATCGATTGCGGCATTGACGCGAAGCACTCATTTGAGGATCGTATAATGCCGGTTGAGGAGATGAAAAAACGCTATGGTCACGCCATGACCATGCTAGGAGGTATAGATGTCGATTTCCTCTGCCGCTCTACCCCTGATGAAGTAAGAGCCCGGACACGTCAGGTATTAGAAGCCTGTATGCCAGGTGGCGGTTATGCCTTAGGAACCGGAAACACCGTAGCGAATTATATACCGCTGGAGAATTTCCTTGCTATGCTAGATGAAGGACTCAAAGTAGGTGTATACAGGAAATAAGATATGGTGCCGGAGGCGGGACTCGAACCCGCACGCCATTGCTGGCAGAAGATTTTAAGTCTCCAGCGTCTGCCATTCCGCCACTCCGGCAATGAAACGCTATCGTCACGAGAATGAATCTACAGCTTACATTGTAGCAAGCAGATAGGCTCTGGTCAAGATCACAAACTGGCTGGCATAAATTGAATCATTATTGTGTCCAAGATTTGGAGAGGGATAGCCAACCATATTATAAGGATAATCTAAAAGCAAAAGTTGGAAATTCAGGAAGGAATCTCGCCTGCCATCAAAAAGGAGGCTTCGTCCGTGAGACCCCGTCCCGAAGATCTGGCAGTCGCACAGGAAGTGAAAAGACGATTGGCGCGGCATGTTCGCCTCTATGACTTTCGTCTCTTCGGTTCCCGTGCACGGGGAACGGCCAATTCAGAATCCGATATGGATATCTACCTTGAAACGGATGATTTGACGGAGGAACAGCAGCAGATCATTCGTGATATTGTCTGGGAAATCGGGTTTGAACGGAATATTGTTATCGTGCCTTCCATTTTCACCAAAGCGGAGGTGGAGAATTCCCCTCTGAAGGCTTCACCATTTTATAAGACCGTCAAAAGAGAAGGAGTTGCACTATGAGCCTGGACGAAAATGTAAAAACGCTAATCAGCTATAGATTAACGCAGGCGAAAGAATCTCTTGAGGATGCCCGAAAGCTTCTACAGGCTGGCGGCACACCCAAAGGTATCTTGCCCCAGTCTCCCATATGGGGTAGAATAAGTCTGATGCTTGCTTCCGTTCAAGTTCCGGCGCCATATGCCATGTTGTAGCATGGCGGATGGAGAAGGCCGAGATTTGCCTGAAGGAGTTTCTCAACGAGAATAAGATCATGTATTCAGACATAGAGAAATGGGAGGCATAATTCCTGGAGCGACCCCCGTGCCGCCAGGGCGGCACCGTTAGACGGATGAAAATCGAGGCGCGCATTTCCCGGGGTAGAGGTAGAACGCCGGATTGCCATGATTGAATGCAAAAAGTTATGTAAGAGCTTTAATAGCCACATTGCCGTGGACTCAATTTCATTCCATATTCCTCCAGGACAAATCCTGGCCCTTTTGGGCCCCAACGGCGCTGGGAAGACGACCACGGTGAGGATGCTATCATGTCTGATCACCCCTGATTCAGGTGATGCCATGGTAGCGGGATATTCTATTCTTTCTGATAAAGACAAAATAAGGAGCCAGGTTGGGCTTCTCACAGAGAATCCAAGCCTTTATGACAAGATGCGGATCAAGGACTATCTGGTCTTCTTCGCCAGACTCTATGGAATGCCAGCGGGGGAAATCCAGGAGCGGGTGGGAAGATTCCTCAGGCTCTTCGGCCTTTCTGAGCATGCAGAAAAGCGTATCGGCAATTTCTCCAAAGGCATGAAGCAGAAGGTCGCTTTAGCACGCGCCCTCCTTCACGACCCAAAAGTTATCTTCCTGGACGAGCCAACATCAGGGTTGGATCCGGAAAGTGCCAAGATACTCCGTGATTATGTAATCTCCTTGAAAGAAGAACAGAAAAGGACCTTCCTCCTATGTACTCACAACCTGGACGAGGCGCAGCGACTTTCTGATTGGATCGGCATCATAGATCATGGCAGGTTGAGATATTTCGCAAAAACGCAGGATATCATTCGAGGCGGCGGAGCGAGCAGAGAGTTTCATATAGAATGCGTTTTGGATACAACCCACACGGAGGTGGACGTGAACCCGGCAATCCGGGGGCTCGAACGTATCCCCGGCGTTGATGGGGTAAGCGCCAACCGAGAAGATGGGGATGTCATCAGGATCACCTTTTCCACGAAGCGCCCTGAAACCACAAATCCTGAGGTTCTGAGATCCCTTATGGGCGCGGGGTTTGGTGTCGTTACATGCGAGGAATCGGCGAAAAGTCTTGAGGAAATCTATATGACCATAATCAAGGGGGATAGCAACGGGTCATCCAGCCTACCGAGACAGCAGGTCGAGTCTCCCGAAGCCGACTTATGAACCGCAGCATAATCATAGCATCGAGAGAGCTAAGAGAGATGCTCTCGGATACCAGGTTTGTATATACTATCATCGTAACCGGACTTGTTCTGCCCGTATTTTACGCGTTCGTCGGGATGAATGCAGTAAAGGTGGCGCCCGGGGGAATAAAAAGCGCTACGTTCCCCCTCATGTTTCTCCTTTCCAGTATCCTTCCAGCCACATTTTCTATGCAGCTTGCCGTGATAAGCTTTGTGGGTGAGAAAGAAGCGCGCACCATCGAGCCGCTGCTGGCCGCGCCAATCACCAATATGGAGCTCTTTACAGGCAAAGTGATCAGTTCCTTTTTCCCGCCTTTGGTGCTGGTGGTCATGGTGCAGGCCATCTTCCTTACGGCAAGCTATATCCTTGCACGGGTCAAATTCGGCATGAATTTCTCGCCAGACTTTGAATCCATTATTGGCGCCGTGATACTGGTTCCCTTAGTAGTGCTTACCATGGTAAGCCTCGCGGTGGTGATTTCATCGAAGATAAATACCGTCAGAGCCGCCCAACAGATAGGAGCATTCATCAACCTTCCGATTTTGCTGCTCGTGGTATACAAGGCGCCCATGCTGCTGCACTATGCGACAAGCGCCCCCGGGCAAGTCATAGGGGCAGGGCTTGCCATCAATGTGATCTTGTTGCGCGCCGGAGCAAGATCTTTTAACCGTGACAAGGTCCTAACCCAGATTGGGTAGCATAAAGACATGCCAGGGAGAGTAATATAATTGGACTATCCTCTTTGGACCATTCTCTAAGGGCAGCATCAATGTGATTCCCATATCCGCCTAATAATTCCATTGTTCCTTTAGACTCCATTAGAGGGAAAAAGCAACACAACCGCGAATGAATATAGAGGTAGAAGATCCTTTGAGTGCGAACAGCACGTCGAGAGGGGGAAACATAAATGTTGGAGCTCGTAGGGCTCATAGTGGTCATCTGGTTCATCTTGTATTTTCTTGAGAAGAATGTCAGGTAGGGTCGAATCGTGTATCGAGTAGGAGGGGGCGATGGGCCCCCTCTCGTCGTTCCATGCGATGATCAACTCCATCTGTGCCTGACAGTCCGCGTCCGCTGTGCCCAGCGGTCTGCGCCCATCGATCCTTATCCCCGCAATTTCTCAATCCTTTGTTACAGGACACTTCCCGGCGTCATGTCTGCAGCCACCTTCGCACTGGCGGCATCTGACAATATCGCTGTCGTGCCCTGAAATCGCCTTGCCAGCCCAATCGGGGTCGGCAAGCATAGCGCGACCTATGGCTACCATGTCGGCGAAACCCCGGGCGAGAATGTCCCGGGCAGTATTAGGTAGCCTTATTCCGCCAACCGCCACTACTGGTACTCGGACCACTTCCTTTATTGATGCGGCAAGATCTACAAGATGGCTAAACTCGCCTGTTCCGGGAGCCTGCGCTGGAGAGCCGTCGGAAAATCCTCTAGATACATGAATCAGATGGACCCCTTCGGCCTGGAGCTTCCCGGCGGCGATTTTCCCTTCTTCGATGGTGAGCCCCCCATCAATGAGATCAGATGCCCCGAGACGATACCCGATCAGAAGACCGGGACTCAGGCGCGCCATGACCTCCCGCACAACTTCCAAAGGGAACCTCAACCGGTTCTCCAAGGACCCTCCGTATTCATCAGTACGCTGATTGGTAAGCGGCGACAAGAATTGGCTCAAAAGAAATCCATGAGCTCCGTGGATTTCTACACCATCAAAACCAGCGCGTTCCGCCCTTTCGGCAGCGAGGCCGAATTCTCGCACAATTGCCCGTATCTCAGATTGCGTCAATGGATGAGGCACCGCTGAGGATCTTCTTCCCGGCACTGGGATCGCAGAAGGTGCGACCAACGTCCCTCCTACATTCTCGGGATTGGTGTTCGCCCCGGCGTGATGGATCTGAAGGACGATTCTAGCTCCAGCGCGATGACAGGCCCTGACTATCTTCTGCAGACCCGGAATGTGCGCATCGTCCCATATGCCAAGCTGAGACGTTGAAAGTCTGCCAGCGGGTGAGACTGCTGTAGCTTCCACGATAATGAGGCCTGCTCCTCCTCGCGCTCGCCTTGCGTAATGCTCGATGTGCCTGTCCGTGGCCATTCCAGAGGTCCCAGCCCAACCAAAACGAACCATGGGAGGCATTACGATCCTGTTCCGTATCTCTATCCCCGAAATAGTGATAGGACTATCTAGATGCGGAATGCCAATCAAGCGATCACCCTCTTTCGCCTGCCCCCATCTTACCCGATATCCGTGGTACACGCAAGAACCCTGCCGCCACGTCTATCAAGCAATTTGGGCGGCAGGGCCCTTTGAAAAAGGCCGCTGCGCCTTCTTCTTCAGCCTTGCCGGGGGACTGGGGGAATCGGGGGATCAGAGACACCTGGCGCAGCGAACCATCAACCGGTTTTTGGAGCCAATGTGTGTGAACATATATTGAACGAAAGCATCAGTAGTTTTCGGCCATTATCTCAAAGTACCCCTTGGGGAATGTACAAGATGGGCACTTCTCCGGGGGTTCGGTGCCCCTGTGGACATACCCGCAATTCCGGCACTTCCACGCCACAGGCTGGGGCCTCTTGAATACTACTCCATTCTTGACGTTCTCCAACAATTTACGATATCTCTTCTCGTGCTCTTCCTCTACCTCTGCGACTTCCTTGAAGAAATCAGCTATATCAGTAAATCCCTCTTCCCTCGCAGTCTTTTCGAAGTCCTTATACATCGTAGTCCACTCGTAATTCTCTCCTTCCGCTGCCGCAAGAAGGTTATCGGGGGTCTTACCCACGCCATTTAGGAACTTGAATATCCTCCTGGCATGCTCTTTCTCATTATCCGCGGTCTCTCGGAAGATCGCCCCTATTTGCTCATATCCCTCACGCTGAGCTACCTCCGCGAAATAGGTGTATTTATTTCTGGCCTGGGATTCACCAGCAAAAGCTGCCTTGAGATTTGCCTCTGTTTTGCTGCCCCTCAATTCCATTTAAATTACCTCCTTTTAGATTAGTCTAATATCCAGTATACGATGGGGAGATTGGACGGATACAGGTGAAAGTCCTTTTTATTGACACCCCCTTAACATGAAATATTATTAGCATGGTTTACCATATGTTGAGGATCATCCGCTATTCGCCTCCAGCAAGCGCCCTATACTCTACTCACGGTCTTACCCGTCAAGCTCTCATAAATCCTGCTGCCCGGGCAATTCGGTTGATGCGCCCAGCCACACCTGAGACAGATACGTTCTATATCTTTTGGAGAAGTCAGGCTGGCTTTGAGGAAATCTTTCATACCGCATTCCAATGCTTCTCTGCTTGATGCGGGCATACGCTCAAGTATCTCATCGAACCGCCCTTGTTCCCTTCGCATTATGTCCTCGGTTATGCTCCGGCCTTCATCCGTAAGCACGAGTCGGAGTGTACGACGATCCCCCGGGTCCGGTTTGCGCGCAATCAATCCTTTACGCTCCAGCCGATCGGCAAGCTTGGTTACGGCCGCGCCGCTTATCCCCAGCCCTTCGGCTAGCTCACTCGCAGCTGGCGGGTCATGAAGAAATATGTACCGCAAGGCAGCAAATTGCACATCCGTTAGAGCAAGTTTAGCTATCTCCTCAAGGGCAGGGCCTGTCACAGCCACAATAAGCGCCGAACAAAATAATTTGGCTGTAGTCAGGAGCAATGCATCATCAAGCGGTATAGTCGCTCTTTCCTCTTTTCCTTCCATTCAGCACATCCTTTTGTTTAATCTGGTTTAATATTATCATGGTTTATTTTCTTTGTCAACAGGTCCAAGACAAATTTCTTGAAACGGACACGCCCTTTGTTCCACGTGAAATCTCCCATATTTGTCCCGTAGAATCCCCATTTCCTGCAATTTTCGTTCAACTACCTCGCCAACGGGATTCTCTTTTCCGGAAAGAAAATGAGCGTAGTGGCCATGCAGGCATTTGACGCCCCGTGCATTTTCATCCTGATATCGAACGCCAGCCACCCCCCGCCCGGAGAGCGCGGTCCAAAGCTGCGGCCTTTCCCTAGATAGAATCGCTCTTTCCTCTTCACTCAAGAGGGAAAGCCTATCCTCAGCGTATAACCTGTGTGCTTCTATGAGCCGGGAATATAGCTCTTTATCCTCGGAGAACTCCTGGCTGATCCTGGCTATCTCTCCTTCTGATTCTAGCTTTGCTATGGCCTTGACTAGAAAAGGACAAGTAAGCCAGTAAATGGTGGGAAAGATCCGACGACCTTCAAACAGCGGATGGGTTATCACCACCATAGGCGCGCCCCAGGGGCATCTCCTGGCGACACCTGCGAGGCCCCTTGGCCGCCTCCGGAGTTGTCGCGTGATGATTTCTTCATCCCCAGGTGATATTGGCGAATAAGACCCTATCATATATCCCATATATCCCTTCCTGATGTCCGAAATGCCCGAACCCCGACTCCTCTTCTATCGATGGCCTGCAGCAGCTATAGCCAAGATTATGATTGCCTGAACGGCAAATGGAAACACCAGCCCGGGTAAATAAAACTAACCCAGATAAACAAAATAAGGGCACCTATTTCCGGTGCCCGCTGAATATACCTTCATATCGTTCCGCAATGCCAAATCCGTCTCTACCAGGATCAGGATAGGGCGTTGGCTGGGATGTAGACTAAAAGTTTTCAGATCGGGAGGCCCTTGTTCCCCTACCACCCCGTTTGGAATCTAGGAGTTTTTTCAGGTCCTGCTGTCGCTCTTCACTTTCTTTCATAAATCGGGCAAGCTTTTCCTCGAAGGACTGACGCGAAGCCCGAGAGTCTCCACGGCTCTTGGGTGGCCGGTAGTTTTCGTCAGCTTGCTTGATTGAAAGGGCCACGCGACCATTCTGGACAGATATGACCTTTACCTTC
This sequence comes from Bacillota bacterium, assembly GCA_013178415.1. Lineage (NCBI taxonomy): Bacteria > Bacillati > Bacillota > Bacillota bacterium. The sequence goes on from JABLXA010000003.1 coordinate 203,048, forward strand.
ACAATATCATTTTCCTTGAGGAAATCCTTGATATCCCGAACATAAGTATTAGCGATCTCGGAAATATGAACAAGACCTGTTTTCCCCGGGGCCAATTCCACAAAGGCCCCAAAAGGAGCGATGTTCGTCACTCGACCCTCGATGATACTGCCCACCTCAAAGGTAGATTCCCGTTGGGAAACATCATTTGTGGTTGATTCCAGCATAAATCAGAGACCGACCCCCGCAAGCCATTTTATGTGCGCCGACCATTTCTTTTTATTTGAAACCGTATGATCCGAGCGCACTCATATTATAACAATGACAGATTCAACATGTCAACGAGGCTTTTCGCTCGCAATCAGTCACCGAATATCAAACGCGGATCCTTAGGCCTCTTCTTCACCGGCGACGCGGCCTCGGGTCTCACAGGCTCGCATACGATGACCGCAGTCTCTCCAGGGCGCACGAGACCAAGCTTCTCCCGGGCAGTTTTTTCTATATACTCATCGCTTTTGAGAAATTCGATCTCCTTGGCCAGTTTTTGGTTCTCACTCTGCCATAGTTCTATCTCCGCCAGGGTTGCGCGCACATCCTGGCGGGTGCGGACCAAACGAACATAACCTGTCACATAGGCAATACAAAGTATTATCAGAGCGACTACCGTGAGGACCTTCCGAATGGCATCACGCATATTCATCCCATTTCCGCCATGGCGGATACCCCTGTATTCACGCATAAGGAGAAGCCATGGTTCCCTCCCTTCTGATCAGACCAACGACTTCCTATGTATGTCCACCAGGCAGGTGGCCTCTTTTAGGCATATTCGCATCTCAGCGATATTTCTACATCTGATCGGTTTCTCCTTCCAATATTTTGGGGAAACCATAAGAAACTTGACCAGATTTCCTTAAATCGCTACATAGTTAATGACTGCAAAGAAGGAATTCTCGAACCTGTGGCGTATTCAGAAGTTGGTATATAGGACTAGTGGCCAGACCAGTAGTCAGGTGATCAGGGGAGGATAGCTTGTCGTCTGAAGCCTTCGGAAAACTAACCAAGATCAAGAAACCTCAAATGCTCGATTTGATTATTGAGCAATTACAGAATTCTATCCTTGATGGTCGGCTGCCCATAGGCACTCAGCTGCCTCCGGAACGGGAACTCGCGAACATGTTGGGGGTCAGCAGGGCTTCTGTCCGGGAAGCGCTAAGAGCGATGGCACTGATGGGTTGGATTGAGATACGCCCTGGCGAGGGAAGCTTTGTGTCCAGGGCTACAGCGGAGAGGGTTCTCCAGCCCCTTTCATATGTGCTGATGCTGGATCGAGACAATGTGAAGGATCTCCTGGAGCTAAGAGCGATCCTCGAGGTTGAAACCGCTGGGCTTGCCGCCATCAGGAGAACGGATGAATGCCTAAATGATATCAAAGATACGATTCACAATATGGAGGATAGTGCCTCCACCAATGTGGAGGACTTCTTGAATTACGATATGCTGTTCCATAAAAAGGTAGACCAGGCGGCGGCTAATCCTATTCTAGCGAAAACAAACATGATCCTCCGAGAACTCCTCCTGGAGGCTAACCGAAGGGTTGCGCGCCTTCCAGAGGGGCGCAATACCGCCATCCAATCACACCACGAAATCGCAGAGGCTATAGAAAGGAGGGACGAAGAGGCTGCACGACTTGCAGCCACCAAGCATCTCAGGACTGTGGAAGGGTTCGTACTATCCCTAACATAAAAAGAAAGGGGTGCTGATTGCCATCAGCCATCGGAGATGTGATGGCGCAAATGGCAGGCGTACCATGAGAGACAACATCTACAAATATGTCAAAGTAGGGATTATCCATTTCATGGCCTATCCGCAAGTCATGAAAGGCGAGGGGCCGATTCTCGAAACCCTCACAAGAATAGCGGAAGACCCTTATTTCAATGCCGTAGAGATTTCTTGGATCAAAGATCCCGAAACCCGAAAGGCGGCAAAACAGGCATTAGATACCGCCCATATGACCGTGGCATATGGGGCACAACCTCGCACCCTCACCACCGGGCTGGACATCAATTCTCTTGATTCCGCGGTCCGGGAGAAGACCATACAGACTCTGAAAGAAGGAATCGACGAGGCTTATGAAATGGGTGCCTGCGGTCTTGCTTTCCTTTCCGGAAAATACCCAGGCAAGGATAGGGAAGATGCAGCCTGCGAGGCCCTTATTGATTCTATCAAACAATTGTGTGCCCATGCCAAAGCCAAGGGCGATATGCGCGTTGTCCTGGAGATCTTCGATAGAGATATTGAGAAGAAGGCGCTAGTAGGTCCAAATGACATAGCGCTCAGAATAGCCGAGGGAGTGAAGAAGGAATTTGATAACTTCGGCCTTATGGTTGACCTTAGCCACCTCCCCCTCTTGCGCCAGACCCCGCATGAGGCACTGGCACCGGTAAAAGACCACCTTGTGCATGTACATATCGGCAACGCAGTAGTCAAAGATCCATCCCACCCCGCCTATGGTGACGCGCATCCGCGCTTTGGCATACCCGGGGGAGAGAATGACGTAAAAGAGCTCGTGGATTTCCTCAAGGTTCTCTTTGAGATTGGCTATCTGAATGAGAGCGAGCCAAGGATCGTAAGCTTTGAGGTAAAACCGCTCCCTGGCGAATCATCTGAGCTGGTCATCGCTAACGCGAAAAGGACCCTGAACGAGGCCTGGGCAAGACTGTAAGGATATATGCACAGAATATTTCTATATTCATTCTCATTCTATGATGGAGGTAAGATCTTATTATGCCACGCTTCAAAGTCTACGTTACCAGAAGAATTCCAGAACCAGGTTTGGATATCTTAAAAAAGGAAGCAGATGTCAAAGTATGGGATGGGGAACTTCCACCGCCGCGCGAGGTACTATTGAAAGAGGTTGAGGACATAGATGGCCTAGTGGCGCTACTCACCGATAAGATTGATGGGGAACTTATGGATAAAGCCAGGCGCTTGAAGGTGGTCAGCAACTATGCCGTCGGCTTTGATAACATCGACGTCCCTGAGGCAACTAAGCGCGGTATTCTTGTCACCAATACCCCTGGAGTCCTGACCGATACAACCGCCGATTTTGCGTTTACACTGCTCATGGCAGCGGCCAGACGAGTCGTGGAGGCAGACCGCCATACACGGGAAGGTAAGTGGAAAACATGGGTTCCAACGGGGTTTTTGGGACAAGATATACATCACGCTACGCTAGGGCTTATAGGTCTCGGGCGAATCGGTTACGAGATGGCAAGGCGTGGCTCGGGTTTTTCAATGAAGCTCCTTTACTATGACGTCGTAAGGAATGAGAAGGCTGAGAAAGAACTTGGGATCCAGTACGTCAGTCTCCCTGAACTCCTGAAACAGGCGGATTTTGTCAGCATACATGTCCCGCTGACAAAGGAAACGCACCATCTTATTGGCAGAGATCAGTTGAAACTGATGAAAAAGACAGCGATCCTGATCAATACGTCGAGAGGGCCAATAGTAGATCTGGAGGCGCTCTATGAAGCCCTCAGGGATGGAACGATCACAGGGGCAGGCCTGGATGTGACTGAGCCGGAGCCTATTCCTGCTGACCATCCTATCTTGAAGCTCAACAATCTCACTATTGCGCCGCATATAGCTAGCGCCAGCGTAGCTACTCGCACAAAAATGGCAACAATGGCCGCAGAAAATTGTATGGCAGCCCTTAAAGGGGAGACGCCGCCAAATCTGGTCAATCCTGAGGTCATGAAAGACCGGAAGTGATCAACAACACCATTGTTCAACGGGAAGCTGGGGGCCGGCGTCTCAAACGGCCGGCTAGCCGTGAGAGCCTGCCCCCCACCCCCTCCAAGATGTAGGCGCGTGCCAGGTCAGACGCTTTGTACCGTATATTTTTCGCTCTATGAGAAGCAAGCCTTCCGGCATCATATATCCCGAGGAACATGTTGATGATCAACCTGCTCATGAGAGCCCTGTAAATATTGAACCCAATCAAAAAGCCCAGGAATACATAGAAACGCATATCCGCCCAAGTGGCCCTCAATAAGAGGCAGAATGAAAGGGTCGTCGCGATGATCCAAAACAAGATGTCACCTATTGTTGTCGTAACCGGAGTTGGGGAGGTTATGCCGCGAATGACCCGGTAAAGGTCAAAGATCATTCCAAGCAATGCCCCGATCAATATGGTCACGGCAAATGAAAAGACCTGCAGGATTAGAGAATCCATAATCCTACCGCATTAAGCGAAGGCGCCAAGATTCCTTAAATGCGGTTACCTTCCTTTCGTACGGAGGATGATCCAGACAAAGAGCAATCCCCATGCGCCCAGATTGGCCCATGCTGAGATAGTGACTACCTTCGTGAGGATAGAGATGATCCATAGTCTGGCATGGACATTTCGACTTCTGAATTCCGGCCAGAATAACGCTATTCTGCGCACATATTGCTGGGTTTCCTTATAGGGCGGGAGCCCCTCTGACGCCGTCTCTCCCTGGTATCGCTTTACCGCTCTACCGCCGGCATTATATGCGGCAAGAGCCATGATGATATCCCCATGAAATTCCTCTACCAAAGAATGCAGGAGCTTGACCCCGGTCTTGATATTTGTCGCAGGATCGAATATGCATTGTTCCCCGCAGGCAGGAGGGGCATGATCACCACTGCATGGTGAATCAGGATTCAGTTCCTTGAATACGGCCGGCATGATCTGCATAAGCCCCCTTGCGCCTGCCGGGGAGACGGCATTGGCATTGAAGGAGCTTTCCTGGGAAATCACGGCGGCCACCAGGGACGGGTCAATATCTGCGCGCAAGGCATAATAGTTTATCTCAGCCGCAAACGGGCAATTATACGCTTCTGATTTCGATTGCGAAAAGTGGCTGAGAGCCGCGACTGCCTGCCTTTCTCCCTTTACAACATATGAGGACGCGCCGATCCATGAGCAAAGAAGCGCAAGACTGAAGATCATGTAATAGGAAATCCAACCACGGCCAACCCTGGGCCTCCCCCTGAAGATCTCCCAAATAAGCCCAAATGGGCTGAAGACCACCATGGGAATATTTCTGAACAAGAAATCCAGGGGCCATAAGAGATCAAATCTCCGGGTACGCCTCCCCCTTCTGCGTTTCCTCGTAAAATGAAAGGAAATCCTTCTGAAACCCCTCACGCGATGCCCGAGGGGTCTTGCCCGCCTCATATGCCTGCCAACTCACTTAAGTAATCGCCCAAAGAAGCCACGCCCTCTCTTGCCTCCGGCCTCATCCATGTAGTCAAGTCCCTGTATGAATCCCTCGATCGCAAGGTTGCCATCATCAAGATTTAGCTGCTTAACGTGTAATTCCCTTCCCCTGATCAAAAGAACACCGGCGCTTGTCTCGAGAACTATCTCTTGATCGTCGAAACTCTCGACATTTGAGACTCCACTCACTATCACAGACTCCCGCTCAGTGATCTCTATCTTGTGTTGAAGGGTTATGGGCTTCTTCTTGTCGTCCACATGACTCCCCTCCCGTCCAAGTCCGCCTCACCTCCATATCTATGCCTGTCCTCGGTGAAAGATGACATCCTTTATCTCAATCCCAAAGCTTCACCACTTTTACCCCTTTAAAATAATGGGTTACGATTTCCTCAGGCGATTTCCCCTGCTTGGCGAAGGCGTAAGCCCCCCATTGGCACATACCAACACCATGTCCAAATCCCTTCCCCTCCACGTAGAGCGTGCTACCATCAAAGGTCATGGTGGAAATGATTGTTGACCGCATTCGGTCACTTCCTAGGGCAACGCGGAAATCGTTGCCAGCTATATCTGTGGATCCGCCAGTATGAGAAATCCTGAACAGGGTGACACGATCATCTGGGCTTCTCCGAATTATACGGATGCTCCTGATATCGCCGATATTGAGACCTACCTTGGCTAGAGCGGATTTGATATCGCTGGCTGTGAAACTGGCCTTCCAGTAAAATTCCCCAGGAGGCGTATATTTGGGGCATGGACAATCCACGCGGGCAGTATAAGGGGGCTCGGGCTTAGGGTATGACAATCCATCGCGAGCTAGAGAGGTCTCGCCAGCGCACAGCGCGCTAAACCAGCCATGTATGTAATGTCCCCTGTAACTCAAAACCTCCCCGCGCGTCATTTGTACAGCTTTCTTGATATCAGGCGTGACAGCGGCCGCATTGTATGCCTGGGTCTCTTCAGGTTTTGTGGAAATATCCGTGCCATGCAGCTTGCGTGTCCCGCCCCTGCTCAAGAACTCAAGGGTGAAGGTCCTTGCGATTATAGCCTGGGCAGCATATGCGTCGACCGGCCAATCTGGTTTCATCTCCCCTGCGACTACGCCCTCGATGTATGTTTCTAAGGGCATCTTGACGCGCTGACCGGTATCATGAAAATATACGCTCAAGATCGGCTCTTTATCCATCCTGGGTATTGGCTTTTCAGTAAGCCTTCTTTCTGGCCCGGGGCAACCTCCTATGCTAAAGACCAGGATGTATGCCAAAACTACAGACCCTATCCCAAAAGCTAGATAGTACCACTTGCTTCTCTTGCCAAAACTCATATCATACCCTCCTGAATGTAGATCGAAATGACTATCGACATTAGTATTCCAAAGAAAAGGCGCAGAAATTTGCCTCACAGTTACATTCAGGAGAGCGTGACAATCTAAAGATCTTCTGACTCTTTGGCCTTATCCCATAGCGAATCCATTTGTTTGAGGGTCATGTCTTCCACGTGCATGCCCATATCCTTTGCCTGGGCTTCGATGAAGCTAAATCTCTTGATGAACTTATCCACCGTATCCATTAAGGATAATTCAGGTTGGACACCCAAGTGCCTCGCGACATTCACTATGGCAAATAGAAGATCTCCAAGTTCCTCAGAGATACTTTCCTGATTCTCCGAATCCATCGCCTCGCGGAGTTCATTGGTTTCCTCTACTACTTTCTCAAATGCATCCTTTGCCTGGGCCCAATCGAACCCGACCCTGGCAGCCATCTCTTGCACTTTATGCGCGCGCATCAAGGCTGGGAGACTCCTTGGAACCTTCGCCAGGATTCCCGTTTCCTGAGACGCCTCGTCCTGTTTGATTCTCTCCCAGTTCCTGAGGACCTCAGCCGTACTCTTCACCGTCGCATCTCCAAATACATGAGGGTGCCTCCGTATCATCTTGTCCTCGATTGCATGAATCACATTCCCCAGGTTGAAGGCGCCCTCTTCTGACCCCAGCTGAGAATGAAAGACCACGTGTAGAAGCACATCGCCCAGTTCCTCGATGAGTGCCTGTGTATCATGACTATCTATGGCATCTACAACCTCGTAAGCCTCTTCAACAATATGGGGTTTGATTGATTCATGGGTCTGCTTGCGATCCCATGGGCACCCGCCTTCGCCCCTCAGCCGGGCCACGATGTCCGACAACTTGTCCAGAGAATACTTATCGCTGCTCATACCATTGCCATGATTCCCTATCTCGTCTCCAGAGACAAAGGAAATCATATTTCCTCCTTTGCTTGCACAACTCTATCATAGATCCCGAATAAGACCCAATTTCACAAGGATCTTGGATATTTTCGCGCCCATGGGAAGCAATGCTATATCACGTGAACTGATGGCCCCGGTCACTAATAGGAGCAGACCGTAAATTGCAGCCCCGATCGCTGTGGCAGACAATGTGGCCAGGGTATTGCTCCCCAGCGCGTCATGAGCGAGCCTATACGTTAGGGTCACCGCAATCCCCATGACGCATGTGGCTATCAAAGGCTTTATCAAGTGTTTTTGAATATCCAAGGCAAGCCCAAGCTTTCGCGAAAGGTAAAGCAGATTCAATATAGAAGAAATCGCAAATCCGATTACGGTGCCCCATGCAGCGCCCTTGATCCCAATGGCAGGGATGCCTGTAAATACATAGTTTACTATGGCCTTCAAAATGGCGCCGACAAAGAGATTCCTGACTGGAACGGTCACCTCACCAAGCCCCTGGAGGACGCCCGAACTCGTCTGTTGGAGACATAGGAAAAGGGTGCCGAAAGCTACTGCCCTGAGGGACACTCCCGCTGCGGGCAACCTGTAGAACATGGCGCAAAACTCGTCAGCCAGCAGAAACAGGCCAAGGGATGAAGGTAATCCGATGAGAGCACCAAACCATATCACATCCTGGGACCGGCTGATCAGCATACGGCGGTCCTTGTATGCCAAAGCCTCAGAGACGGCAGGTACGGCGCTTGCCGCGAGAGCCGTGGTTATAACGGTCGGGAAATAGACAAGGGGTAATGCCATGCCGGTGAGTTGTCCATAGAGCCTTGTGACTTGCGTCCCCACCACTCCCGCCGCATTCAAACGCATGGGAATCAACACGGCATCCACTACCTGCATTAGCGGCATGATGGAAGCCCCTATTACGATAGGTATCGATAGGGAAAAGATGCGCCCAGCGATAGCCGCAGATGATACCATATAACCCTCGGACAAAGGGTCAACAGAATCACCTTGACCTCCGCGTAATCCAAGATTCGAATTGGCGCCCCTTTTGTCTGAACCGGAAGACTGCCTGTAGTATGGAATAAGAATCACTATAAGGCCCGCTATGCCTCCCAGCACCGCTCCGAAGGAAGCTCCGGCGGCTGAGAAGTCTATTCCCTTCGGGAGAAGGAAATAGGCAAGAGATATCATGGAAAACACTCTGATGAGCTGCTCAGCGATCTGTGAGTTGGCGCTCCGCTCCATCTCCTGCAGCCCCTGGAAATAACCGCGAAAGGCGGACATAAAGGATAGAATGAGAACGGCAGGAGCTGTGGCTATGATGGGCAGCGCTGCACGCCTATCTCTGAGCACCGCAGAAGACAAGACATCTGCACTGGCTACCAGGATCAGAGTGCCGATAGCTCCTGTAAGGAAGAGTATAGTTGCGGCAACCCTGAGGATTCTCCTAGCCCCGTGAGAATTGCCCTTTGCAGCCTGTTCGGCGACAAGCTTGGATACCGCTACTGGGACGCCAGCAGTAGAAACTACCAAGAATATCGAATATATTGGATAGGCCATCTGGAAAAGGCCCATGCCCTCGTCCCCGATGAGAGCCGGAAGGACGATCCGGGACACGGCGCCCACAACCCTGTTGGCGAGCCCTGCAATTGCCAGGATCGCGGCGCCACGGACGAAAGATTTCTTTGTCATACTGCACCCCCGAAGTTATGCCATACAGCGACAGTATACAACAATAGAAAACAAAAGAGCAAGGCGCCTATGCTGGCGCCCTGCCCGGCATCTGATCAATGTTGATCAACAAACGTTACCCGACCTTATTGTTCCATCTGTTTTGCCAGGAAACCGGCCGCGGTTTCCGTGAGCTTCAACTCAAGATCCCCCATCTTCACATCCGGGGTCATCGATGTGAGGATCACGGCGCCAATCGGGTCTCCCTCCGCTATTATTGGAGCTATCACCTCAGCCGTGAACTTGCAGTCCTCCCCATCCTCGAGGACGGGGCAGGTCTCACAATATTCATGTTTCCCGGGTTCGTTAATAATGAGCGATTTCCTTTCTTCCATGGCTCGCTCGACAGCAGGTGAAATCCGCTTGTCCATAAATTGCTTCTTAGGCGCTCCCGCTACCGCAATTATGGCATCGCGATCAGCGATACATGCAATATGGCCTGTGGCCTCATAAAGAGAATCCGCATACTCCTTCGCGAAGTCCCCGAGTTCGCCTATAGGAGAATATTTCTTCAGGATGACCTCGCCCTCTCTATCGACAAAGATCTCAAGAGGGTCGCCTTCGCGGATTCTCAGAGTTCTCCTAATTTCTTTGGGAATTACAACCCTTCCAAGGTCGTCTATTCGCCTTACAATACCAGTTGCCTTCATTGCCACCCCTCCTTCTCCATCGTATAGTCTTGTCCAGCCACACCCAAGATATTCCCGCACCCTGTTTCCCCTTCCATAGTATATAAGGACGCTAACAATATTATTCAGTCTTACCACTAATACGAATCGCTTCTATGAAAAGTATTCGGTAAAGGAATCCCTTACCTGACCCGGTATGTCCCCTTGGTTACTCTCCACTGACAGCCCTGGTCCTGGCGCCGATGCCGCTGATACAGGATTCTATGAAACTGAGCAACTCCCCATCCTGCAGACCTCCGACCCGGAGTTTGAGCGAAGGAGACCGGGCGAAATCTGCCTTTACCCTGCCGCGGTGTTGACGGACTACGGACATAAGATCCTCTCCAGAGACTTTTGCAAATGGTGAAAGCCTGACTGTCACACCGTCGCGTTCAGCCGTCACGGACACAACCTTCACGGCCTTACATATGGCCTTTATCTTGGCTACCATGAGCAGGTTGCGGGCAGGCTGCGGGATGTCCCCAAATCGGTCAATGAATTCCTCCGCAAGCGCATCAGCCTCTTCGGCGTCTGTCACTCTATTGATCTTTTTATACATCTCGATCTTTTGCCTGCCATCAGGGATATAATCATCAGGTATAAAGGCGCTCACAGGAAGCTCAATGACCGGATCAGGCGTTTCCTCATCAGGTTTCTCACCCCTGAGCTCCTTGATAGAATCGCGCATAAGTTTGGCATATAACTCAAATCCGACTGCCGCGATATGACCGTGCTGCTCCGCACCAAGAATATTTCCGGCGCCCCTGATCTCAAGGTCCCTCATGGCGATCTTGAATCCAGAGCCAAGCTCTGTAAATTCCTTGATAGCCTGAAGCCTCTTTTCACTTTCTTCAGTGAGGATATGGTCGCGCTGATACATGAAATAGGCGTACGCAACGCGATTGGACCTGCCAACCCGCCCACGTAGCTGGTAGAGCTGCGCCAACCCCAGATTTGCGGCATCTTCAACAATGATAGTATTCACATTTGGTATGTCCAGCCCATTCTCTATTATGGTGGTACATACCAACACATCAAATTCCCGGTCAAGAAATTGCAGCATCGTGCTCTCGAGTAGATCCTCAGGCATCTGCCCATGAGCCACTTTGATTCGGGCCTCAGGCACCAGTTCAGCGAGTCGAGATGCGCATGATTCAATGGACTGAATCCTATTATGGACGAAGTACACCTGCCCGCCCCTATCTATTTCCCGGGTAATAGCGTCCCTGATGATGCTGTCATCATATTCCATGACGTAAGTCCTCACCGGGAGCCTGTTCTCTGGCGGGGTCTGTATCAAACTCATGTCACGGATGCTGACCAGGGACATGTGAAGAGTCCTGGGAATAGGTGTTGCAGTCAATGTAAGAACATCGACGTTCTTTTTCAGCTCTTTCAACGCCTCCTTATGCATGACACCAAACCGCTGTTCCTCATCAACTACAAGAAGGCCCAGGTCCTTGAATCTCACGTCCTTTTGCAGCAGTCTATGGGTTCCAATGATTATGTCGATCTCCCCATGTTTTAGCTTCCTGAGGATCTCCTGCTGCTCTCTGGCTGATTGAAATCGACTGAGGACAGCTATCTCTACCGGGAACCCCTGAAATCTATCCTTGAATGTCATATAGTGCTGTTGCGCCAAGATTGTAGTTGGTACAAGCACCGCAGCCTGCTTGCTATCCATGACGCATTTGAACGCCGCACGTATGGCTATCTCTGTCTTGCCGTATCCAACATCCCCACATAGAAGTCGATCCATGGGACGCGGGCTTTCCATGTCACGTTTGACCTCTTCGATAGCCCGCCATTGATCTGGTGTCTCCTCATAAGGAAACGCTTCCTCGAACTCCTTCTGCCATATGGTGTCAGGCGAGAAGGCATGCCCCTTAGAAGCCTCGCGCACCGAATAGAGCTCTATGAGCTTATTTGCCACATCTTTAACGGTCTCCCTGACCCGATTCTTGACCTTGGCCCATTCGGAGCCTCCAAGCTTATATATCTTTGGAGGCATATCGTCCAGGCCAATGTATTTCTGAAGCAGGTTAACCTGGTCAGTGGGAACATACAGGCGATCCTCACCAGCATATTTCACCACTAAATAATCCTTCTTGACCCCTGCTACTTCTAGAGTCTGAATCCCGAGATACTTTCCAATACCATGGTTTATATGCACGACATAGTCTCCGGGGGTGAGAGAAGTATAGGATGATAGCGGACTCACATCCTCTGATTTAGGCGCGATGCGGCGTTTTTTCCTTGTTGCGCCATAGATTTCCGTGTCGGTGAGGACAACCAGCCTGAGCGAAGGGAATTCAAACCCATTTTCCAGTTCACCAGAAGTAATCACCACATTCCCGGGCTTGATGGACTCCTTTGGCCTTTCCTCGAATATAGCCGGGATTCCCGCCTGCTTCAATGTATCCAAAAGGGCCCGGGCTCTCGTGGGAGTCGATATATAGAAAACAATCCGGTAAGCCTTACGACGCCATGCAGATAAGCTCTTTGTCATCATCTCCACGTTGCCATTGAAGGCTTCCCCCATCCTGGCGGGGAAGTTCCAAATACGGCGTCCCTCGTAGATATCCATTCCTTTTGACATAAAAGTGATATGAATCGTCTGATATCTACCGAGGAGCCCGGTTATCTCGTCTGACTGGTAGAAGATATGTGCCTGCGACGGGAGGATCGTCCCCTTCTCAAGAAGAGAGAAATAACTCTCCTGCGATTCCTTGAAGACGCCTGACAGACCTTCCCTGATCCGCCCTGGTTCATCGAGAATGAGAAGAGGATCGTTCATCCTATCTAGCAAAGATCCCATTTTAGGATAGAAGAAGGGAGCATATTGTTCATCTGAGTCAAAGTAAATGCCGAAAGCCAGCTTCTCTAAATGAGCCTCGACCCTGGCGGCAAGGTTGCGAGACCTCTCGGAGAGTCCCATCCCGGCCAGCTTGCCGCAAGTTCGATCCAATTCCGCCCTTATCCGTCCGAGACATTTCTTTTTCTCATCATCTGGCATATCTAATAGAAATTCGCGGGCTGGAGGGATAGCAACCACATCAAGGTGAGATATCGTAACCTGCGTGGCCGCATCAAATTCCCTGATGGATTCGATTTCGTCACCAAAGAATTCTATCCGGATAGGCCTTTCAGCCGTAACTGGAAATACATCGACGATACCTCCCCGGACGCTCATCTGTCCCCTTTGTTCAACCATGTCAACTCTCTCGAAACCGCAAAAAACAAGCCGGTTTACAAGTTCATCGAAATCCATCGCCATGCCCGGATGTAAGCGCAAAACATGGCATTTGAATACTTCCCCGGGGATGAGCTTGCGAACTAATGATCTTATGGGTATTATGACAACAGGATTTTCACCTTCTGCAAGCAGCTGCTGAACCCTTAATCGTTCATACAATATATCCGGGCTTTCCCGGGCTTCCTCATGGGGCAGGAGCTCCAATGGAGGAAAGATCACAGCCTCCTGTGGCTCAAGAAATGTATGGAGATCCACCAAGATCTTCTCTGCTTGCTGGAGGCTATAGGTCACAAGGGCGATGGGTCTTGAAACGGCTTTATGCAATCCGGCGATGATATAGCTTTTCTGGGATCCAGACAACCCCTGAATGATCCCGTCTCCGGTCCCTGAAGAAATACTCCTGCTCATCATCTTAAATTCGCTGGATTCCATCAAGATAGCCAGTATCCCGTCCATGCAATCCCTTCTTCTGAACATGATCCTTTATCCTTGACCGTTCTTCTGTACATGATAATTGTACATAGCGAGATAAGGACGCAGGCAGAAATAGAACCCGCCCGCGCATCCGCAAACCGCTACCGCTAGACGGCGGAATTCAACTTTTCCATGACTTTACATATTTGAAAAGCAAATTTACGTTATTCTTAATATTCTTGCTACCAGGACATTCCATATAACATGAACTGTCGCAGAAACCGCCATGCTTAGGATCAGATCGGATGTGGCGGAAAACACCACCGCAGTTAGCAAACCAAATGTAAAATGGCCTATGGTACCCGAAACTGCTGCAAGGCAACCCGACTGCCCGGCCGGGCCACGAACCCGGGCACCTGCTATATCGAAAAGGCCTTCGATCATCCCAAATATAGCATGAGTCCAGACAATGGCAGCTCCGAACAGGATTGCGGTCCCAGTTTTCATAACTTCTTCAAGCACTGGCAAAACCTCTATGGCGCCTGCCATCCCAGCATGGTATTTCCTCATGATGCGCATAGTCGCCGTATTCACGCCAAAGGCCAATAATGCAGAAATGATGGCCGCAGCGAAAACCTTACCAGCTCCTAGTATCATTTTCCCTCTACGAAGAGACCATTATAACGGTTCATGGCCCGATTCACATCTTCAATGATACAAAGCTCTGCGGCGTCTGCAGCCATTTCAATTACATCATTTACCACCGGCATTTCTTCTGGTGAAAACCAGCCAAGCACATGCTGAATGCTGTCGAGGCCCGGGGCGGGCCTCCCGATTCCGACCCTGATCCTGGCAAAATCTTCGGTGCCGATCATCTCTATAATGGATTTCAGGCCATTATGACCACCGGAACTCCCCTTCTGGCGAATCCTAACCCTTCCAAGATCTAGATCCATGTCATCACATACTACCAGCAAGCTATCAATGCCGACGCAATAGCCATCCAGGATTTCCTTCACAGCCACCCCGCTGTTATTCATATATGTGAGTGGCTTCACAAGAAGCACTTCTTGCTGTTTAAATATTCCTAGACCAAGGAGTGAATGAAAGCGGCGTTCCTTTACGGGGATCCCGAGCCTTGAGGAGAGGGAGTTCACGACTCTAAACCCCACATTGTGCCGGGATCCCTCATAGTTGCTTCCAGGATTACCTAGGCCTATGACTACCTTCATGCCGCAAATCCGAGCCTCCTGTTACTCCCGAGCCTCGGCCTCAGTTTCCGGCGTTTCAGCTTCCTCAGCGGCCTCTTTCGGAGCCTCCTCCTCAGCCTTGGTAGGCGACAGTATAGAAACTACAGGAGTATCAGGATCAGTAAGAATCTTGACATTCGGACCTACATTGCACTCCGCGGCTTTGATCACATCACCGATTCTAAGCCCTGAAACATCCACCTCGACCTTTTCAGGGATATCCATGGGAGTGGCCTGGATCTCGAGCTCCCACAGCGCATGCTCCAAAATGCCGCCATCATTCGTCCGACGATCTTCTCCGACAAGGACGACCGGGACCTTGGTCACGATCTTATCCGCTAAAGAGACTTCCTGGAAATCCACGTGAATCACATTGCCCTTGGTGAAATCACGCTGGACTTCCTTGACGACCGCAGTCTTTTCAATCGTGCCCTGCTCTCCGCCAGCCACCTTGAGCCTGACGATTTTGCCGGTCAGACCCTGAGCCAACAGATGAGAGAGCGTCCTGCCGTCAACTGTAATGGGGCTGGCTTTGGTTCCCTTTCCATAGACTATTCCAGGAATTTTCCCTTGCTGGCGGGACCTCCGGCTCGCCCCCTTACCCAGGGTATCCCTGGCCTCACAAGAAAGTACCACTTCTTTCATAAGATCTCATGGCGCCACCAACGGCGCCCCATACCTCCTCTCAAAACAAAGACAGGTTACATAAGAAGAGAAAGTCACATGAGAAGTATAACATATAAAGCCCGCAAGGTGAATGCAGAGCTCTCGACTCAATCAAAAAGCACGCTCACAGACAATTCCTCGTATATGCGCCGGATCGCCTCCGCCAATAGCGGAGCCACCGATAATACCTTGATCTTATCACTCATTTTAGAAGGCGGGATCGGGATTGAGTTAGTCACCACTAGTTCCTTGATCCCGGACCTCTCCAACTTCTCTGTTGCATTCCCCGAAAGGACGGGATGGGTGCAGCACGCATATATTTCAGTCGCACCAGCCTTGTGGAGTCTATCTGACACGGCCACGATAGTGCCTGCTGTATCAATTATATCATCTACTAAAAGCACTCTTTTGTCCTCTATATTGCCTATTATATGCAAAGCCTCGGCCACGTTCGGTTCAGGTCGGCGCTTGTCCACTATGGCCAATCCCACGTGCAGCCTTTCGGCAAAGGCTCTAGCCCGGGCAGCTCCGCCAATATCCGGAGAAACCACCACGCCGTCGAAGTTTGCGGCTTTATAATAGTCTGCGAGAATTGGGGCAGCCAGCAGCGGATCTACCGGTATATCGAAAAACCCCTGAATCTGGCCAGCATGCAAATCCAATGTCACGATTCTTTGTATACCAGAATTTACCAGAAGATTAGCCACCAATTTCGCTGTGATTGGATCTCTTGGGGCGGTCTTGCGGTCCTGACGAGCATAGCCATAGTACGGAATCACGGCGGTAATGCTCTTGGCTGAAGCCCGCCGCATGGCATCGGAAATAATCAGGAGTTCCATGAGATTGTCATTTACAGGCCAGCAAGTTGGCTGAATTATGAAAACCTCTGCGCCTCTTACGGTCTCCTCGATCCGAACCCTGGTCTCTCCATCTTGAAACCTGTCTACTTTCATTTTCCCAAGCTCAAGACCAAGATGAGAGGCTATTTCCTGAGCAAGAGGGAGATTCGCGGTTCCGCTGAAAACCTTCAGTCTCTTATAACACAAAAGCATCTCAGACTCACCCCCTCGGGAAATGCTCTTGCATTCGGATTCCGCCGTATTCAGCTTCACTCTTGAGACTCATCTCTCTTTCTACGTCTTCCCACCCAACCTTCTATGTTCCTCTGCAGGCCGCGAGCGATGCCCAGAGCACCTGAAGGGACATCTTGTGTTATCGTAGACCCTGCCGCCACATATGCTCCCTTTTCGACACGCACGGGGGCCACGAGATTGGTATTGCTCCCAATGAATACCTCATCCCCGATGATCGTGGGATGTTTCCGCTTTCCATCATAGTTACAGGTAATTGTGCCGGCGCCCACATTTACATCTTTACCTATGGTAGCGTCACCAATGTAGCTTTGGTGAGGGACCTTGCTATTCTTGCCTATCGTCGACTTCTTGACTTCCACGAATGTCCCGACCTTTGCCCCTTCCTGCAGGATCGTGCCAGGACGAAGGTATGCGAAAGGTCCTACAGAGGCTCTAGGCCCAATCTGGCTCTCATATGCGACAGCTTGCTGCACAACCGCGTCATCATCAACGAAAGTATCTACCAGCCGTGCCCCGGGTCCTATTGTGCACCTTTGTCCTATGGAGCTGTTCCCTTCAATAATGGTGAAGGGATATATTATCGTGTCATTTCCTATCTTTACATCTGCATCAATGAAGACCGAGGACGGATCTATGATCGTGACTCCATCCAGCATGAGTTTCTCGCGAATTCGCTGTCGCAGAATTCCTTCTGCCTCAGCCTGTTCTAAACGAGTGTTTATCCCCATGACCTCCACCGGGTGCGGCCAAACAACAGCCTCCACATCAAGGCCTTTGCTCACCATGACCTTTACGACATCCGTCAAATAATACTCGCCTTGCGCATTTGCGCGATCCACCTGCCCGAGCATCTGGAACAATATTTTCGATTGAAAAGAATAGACAGCACTATTTATCTCACGTATCGACTTCTCAGCAGGTGAAGCATCCTTGTCCTCAACTATCTTTACCACCTTGCCATCTGCCCCGCGGACTATATGCCCGTACCCGCTCGGATCGTCCATCACGGTAGTAAGGACAACCGCCGAGGCCGCTTTAGCCTCGAGGGAAGCAACAAGCTCCTTGACAGCATCTGATGGCAGGAGCGGGACATCCCCCGCAGCGATCACAACAGGGCCATCATAATCTTTCATCAGATTTTCGGCCTGCATCACCGCATGCGCTGTTCCGAGCTGTTCTTTTTGATATACACACTGTAGTTTGAATGGAGCAACGCCTATAGCCTTCACCGCTTCCTCCACCATCTCCCCCTGATGCCCTACAACGATGACAATAGAATCAGCCCCCGCACCTAACAAAGAGTCAACCACATGGTATAGAATTGGTTTCCCGCAAACCTTATGCAGGACTTTTGGAAGCGCAGATTTCATCCTCTTGCCGAGGCCGGCGGCCAGCAAGATCGCCCTGAATCCCGACAAGCCAAGTACCCCCTCGTTGTATGATCATAACCAGGAGGGTTCACCCTCCTATTTATGCATTTTCGTACCCATGCTTATTTCTCCGGGGATGGAGGAAGTCCTTTTTCAGCTCTAGGCAAAACTGTGAAATATAGCTCCGGACCAAGATCTCCGCATGCCGAAGGAAAAGGCGAATGACTGATGTCCTCCTCTCAATCTACCAGGTACATTCCCAGGGCATCGTAGACCTCGTCCGTTATTTCACCTGTCACACGCAGACCTCTCTTCCGCTGAAATTCTTTCACGGCTTTTACCGTATCATCATCATACAGACCATCTATCTTTCCCACCGAATAGCCGAGATGGGCAAGGCGACGTTCGGCAAGCAGGACATCGGCTCCCCTCTCCCCCGGTCCCAAAAGACGCCTCGGATTCCTGAGGGGGTCATAAGGATGACTTACTATCTTCACCAATGTGCCAGGTTTCACTAGATTAAATAATTCCTCCACATGCTGATTGTGCATCCTGATGCAGCCGCCAGAGGCGGCATCGCCAATGGACCAGGGTTTGTTGGTGCCATGAATGCCGTAGATGCCCCAGGGGACATTGAGCCCCATCCATCTTGTGCCAAATCCCCCGCTCCAGCTTGCCTTTCGGGTAATTCTCCATTCTCCCGGAGGGCTTGGCGTAGCTGGTTTACCCACAGCTACAGGATATTGTTTTATCGGCCTACCTTGTGAGTACATAGTGAGAGTTCGTTCTTGGGTATCAATGACCAAGATTATGGGCTCAGCTAGCTGTGTATGCCAGGCACCAGCTTCCAGAGGGAACGGAGACTCAGGGCCCCTGGGGGCCGCAGGCTTCCCCTGAAGGGATTGGCTCGTTATTGGAGCAATACAACCGCAGGGGAGAGTGACAACTCTTTCTAAATGTGAAGCTGCTTGACCCTTGGCCAAATCTCTCTCATGCGTTCTGTCAACCCTGGTCTTCTCCGACGCAACAAGTTCGGGTTTTGGCGCTTTCTGGACATTATGTCGCATAGAGTTGGACTCTGCGCCAGAGTCATCATGGCGAGACTCCTCTCCGCTGGGAGGGGAGGGTTTTACCTCCTGATAAGACCTGATGGCGGCCATGGTGATCCCGGCTATCAAAATGATGCCGATAGATGTCAGGATCATCCTCTGTCTCATGCTAGATGTTCTGAGAAGACTCCCAAATGTGGCTGGAAGCTGCCGTACAAATCCCTTGAGGGAGCGAAAAGACATCCCCATATCAATCAGATTTCCTCCTCTTCCAATTTCGATCTGTGAGATATTATTCCCAATAGATCTGTCCCTAATAGCTCGTTCGATGCCCGGCTCCCGGCTGATTCGGGCTCGACGGGCAGGGGCGAGTGGTAAAATGGGAGGAATGGGAGGATGGCGGAATGCCCGAACTTGCGCATGGGATTGCAGAGTAGTATCATCATGTGTATAACCTATATATATTTGCCCATATGATCCGTTATCAGATCCAGGCAAAAGTATTGAAATCCACATACCCCCATATCCTGGGCATGCAGCGACCGCGTCGCCGAGGATGGGAAGATCAAGGTGGTTTTAGAAGATTGTGCTCTGAGTCCTTTGCTCTCAAACTAGAAATTCCTTCGCCTGTTCTTGAGATAGTCAATGAACTCCATCATCATGGCTATCAAGCTTTCATAGTCGGCGGCGCAGTCCGGGACATCCAGCTTGGGCAGAGGCCCAAAGATTGGGATATTGCTACAGATGCCTTGCCTGAAGATGTCGAGTCCATTTTCGGAGAAAGGGCCATTCCGACAGGAGAACGTTTTGGCACGATCACCGTGGTCTTCCACAGGGGAGAAAAGGCAGGCTCTGGCCAGGCCAAAGGAGCCGACTACCTGGAGGAGGATGGTCATGCAGCAGAGGTGACGACCTTCCGGAGCGATGGGATATATAGCGATGGGAGGAGGCCTGACAGCGTATCTTTTTCCAGCAGTATCGAGGAGGATCTGGCAAGACGAGATTTTACAATAAACGCCCTTGCTTATGATCCTTTTCGCCACGAAATCGTCGATCCGTTCAATGGGATGAGAGATCTCCGTGAACGGAGGATATCATGTGTCGGCAAGCCTGAAGCTAGATTTAAAGAAGATGCCCTCAGAATGCTAAGGGCAGTGCGCCTGGCCGCTGAACTCTCCTTTGAGATTTGCCCTGACACTAAACATGCCATCCTCAGCATGGCCCATTCGATCACAAAGATCTCGAAAGAAAGGATCCGGGCTGAGCTCGACAGGATGCTTGTCTCTCCGGACGTAAAGAGGGGGCTTGACCTCCTCCAGGGGACGGGCCTTCTGGGACATATCATCCCAGAACTCCAGCAGACTGTAGGAATGGAACAAGGCTCAAACCATATCCACACTGTATGGCGTCACACCATGGATGCGGTTTGCAGGATCGAGCCAGCCTTGGCCCTGCGCCTTGCTGCTTTATTACATGATGTCGGGAAACCGGCCACCCTGTCCCGCGATGAGCAGGGCCGGATCTGGTTCCACCATCATGATATCGTAGGGGCGGAAATTGCAGCCAGCATCATGCGGAGGCTTGGCTATCCATCGGATCTCATAACCCATGTCTCCTCCCTTATCAAGTATCACATGTTCCGTTTCAACACTGAAGCTACCGACGGGGATATTCGCAGGCTGGTAGCGCAGTTGGGCCTCGATTTCATATACGACCTCGCAAAACTTCGAGAAGCGGATCGGGAAGCAACGGGGACCATGCATGGGATGGGTGAAAACATGACGCTTCTCTTGCATCGAATCCGCGAAGCGCTTGCCAGGGGGCCTATTCTGCACCTCAAAGATCTGGCGATAGACGGGAGCGACATAATGGACATATTGAATATCCCTCCCGGTCCCAAAGTAGGTGCGATCCTGCACAGATTACTTGATATGGTTATGGACGACCCGTCACTCAACACAAAGGAGAAGCTCTTAGAGCTCGCAAGAGAACTCAATAACCATTAATGGGTCATCTCCTCCTCATTATCAGCGCTTCTCGCACATTTCCCCCTGCGGCATCAAGAAGCTTACCCGCTTCCTCCGCGTTCACACCGGCTTTGAGCATGACTATGGCTCTTTTGACATTGAGCCCCGCATCCTCGAGAATCCTGGCAGATTCCGCATAGCTCGCGCCTGTGGCGATCATGATGAGACGTCTGGCCCTGTCGACAAGTTTGGCGTTAGAAGGCCTCATGTCAACCATGAGATTGCTGTAAACTTTGCCGAGCTTGATCATCACTGTAGTACTTATCATGTTGAGCACCATCTTTTGGGCCGTGCCGGCCTTCATCCGAGTAGAGCCCAGGATAACCTCAGGCCCCACAACTGGAGCGATCGCTATGTCCGCTATCTTGGCCATTTCAGATTCGCGATTGCAGGTAAGCGAGATAGTCAACGCGCCGAGCCGCCTTGCTGCTTCGAGAGCGCCTATGACATAAGGAGTCCTCCCGCTAGCCGCTATTCCCACTACGGCATCATGTGCATTTACACCTCGTCCTATGATGTCTCGCTCCCCCTGCCCTGCATCGTCCTCAGCCCCTTCACTAGAATGACTTATAGCCTTTTCACCGCCAGCGATGATGGCCTGAACTAGAGATGGATCCAC
This sequence comes from Bacillota bacterium, assembly GCA_013178415.1. Classification (NCBI taxonomy): domain Bacteria; kingdom Bacillati; phylum Bacillota; species Bacillota bacterium. Next base: position 224,657 of record JABLXA010000003.1, read on the forward strand.
GCCAAAAGTTGGAGGACACTCAGAGGCATCGACGAAGCCAAGTCGCCCGCTGGTGCCGGCGCCCACATAGAAAAGACGCCCTCCCTTTGCTAGCCTATCAGCTATCCCATCGACCGCCCTCGCAATAGAAGGCAATTCCGCCTCAACCGCGAAAGCTACCTTTTTGTCCTCATCGTTTATGAGACGAAGGACTTCTATAGTAGGCAGACAGTCGATTTCCACGGTCCTTTCGTTACGCTCTTCAGTTGCAAGCCTTTTCAATTGCTCTGTGATATCATGTCTCATCATGCCTGAAATTCACTGCTCCCCCATCAAAAGCATTACGATCCCCGGCGCGCCGAATCCTGTGATGGGGGTGGGCGCAGGAGTCCTGCGCCTTCACCGCCTCATCACTCGTGTCCTTCGTGCCGCAGTCGAATGTCAACTCGTCGCCGGCACCTTGGGAAGTTTGGCAAGCGCCTCGTCGATGAGTTCTTGCGGATGCTGGTAGTCTTCCAGCTTTCCAGCGAAATAAATGTCATAGGCCCCCAGGTCCAGAAGTCCATGGCCGCTGAGATTGAATACTACCGTCTTGGCTGTCCCGGCCTCTTCACATTTCTTGACTTCGTCAATGACACATGCAATGGCATGGGCTGATTCTGGAGCTGGAACGATTCCTTCAGCCCTGGCGAAAAGGCAGGCGGCCTGAAACACCCTGGTCTGCATGAACGATTGGGCTTCGATAAGGCCATCTTTGAGAAGCTGGCTTGCGATTGGCGCAGCGCCATGATATCTCAATCCTCCGGCATGGATGCCGGCGGGAACGAAATCGTGGCCCAATGTATACATTGGCATCAATGGCGTAAGGCCAACGGTATCGCCGAAATCATAGCCAAACACGCCCCTTGTCAGAGTCGGGCAGGCCGCTGGTTCAGCCGCTATCACCTTTATATCTCTCCCATCGATCTTATCTGCCACAAAAGGTAGCGCAAGGCCAGAGAAATTGCTGCCCCCGCCGAAACAACCTATTACGACATCGGGGTAATCGCCGACCTTGGCGAATTGCTCCTTGGTCTCCAAACCTATGATGGTCTGGTGCAGCAAGACATGATTCAGAACGCTGCCCAACGAGTAGTTACTATCTGAATGAGAAGCCGCGTCTTCTACTGCCTCGCTTATGGCAATCCCAAGGCTGCCCAATGAGTCAGGATGCTCCCCCAGTACCTTGCGGCCTGCAGCCGTCCTGGGACTCGGGCTCGGAATCACCTCCGCGCCGTATACCATCATTTGCGACTTACGATATGGCTTTTGCTCATAACTTACCCGTACCATATATACCGTACATTCGAGACCAACGAAATTGCATGCGAGAGCCAATGCAGTGCCCCACTGCCCAGCGCCTGTCTCGGTGGTAAGACGCTTTATGCCGGCCTGTTTGTTGTAATAGGCTTGTGGAATGGAGGTATTGAGCTTATGGCTGCCGGTAGGGCTTACGCCTTCATATTTATAATAGATTCGGCAATGCGTGCCCAAAGCCTCCTCGAGGCGATGGGCTCTATAAAGTGGAGTAGGCCTCCATAGGGACAATAGCTCCATTACCTTCTCCGGGATATCGATCCATCTTTCCTGACTCATCTCTTGCTCGATCAAAACAGGCGGAAATATCGCAGATAGATCCTCTGGTTTCGCAGGTTCTAACGTGGCTGGATTGAGCGGCGGCCCTGGCTTCGTTGGCATGTCGGCGACAATATTATACCACTTCCTAGGGATATCCTTTTCCTCTAATATGATCTTGGTAGTCATACAACTTTCCCCCTCTGGTTGCATAAGAATATAAAAAAACCCTCGTCCTGTAAGGGACGAGGGTCGATTCCCGCGGTGCCACCCTGATTAGTCAGTAGACGCATTGCGCCTTTGGCTCACTCAAAAAGGCACAGGCTTATCGAAGTCGATGCCCTCCCCCTTGTAACGGCGAGGGCCCCCGCAGGCGCCTACTCACAGCGTATACGCTTACCGCGCATACTCATCAGGTATCGAGCTTTCGGGCCTGAGCTCGCGGATCCATTCAGTGCCGGCCTGACGTCGAGTTTCCACCGTCCCCGACTCTCTTCATAGTCAGCGGGCGGCACCTACTATTTCCGGTCACAGCTTTTGACCATCTGATAAATGTTGACTTTATTATATTACCCCATGGAAAGACTGTCAATATCGGGTTTTGCGATGTTTGCGATCATATTCACACAAAGTCTGCCCAAAAACAGGCGACCCCTAATCTATGAAATAGACAATTTTCCGCATCAGTACATCCTGTGTTTCAGGTAATAATCATGGATCGTGAGATAGCTATCTAATGGCATGCCCTTGAATGCAACATTGGACGTGGAAAAGATATATCCCCCGCCGGGTTTGCCATGCTCCATGGCATATGCAGCGCTCGCCAGCATCTCCTCTTTGGTTCCAGTCTGTAGAAGAGCGCAGTTGACATTCCCTATCAAACACACCTTTCTGCCATAACGTTCTTTCATGACAGCCATGTCTATGCCACCTTGGGGATCAAGGGAATGGAGCGCGTGTGGGCCGCATTCTACTATTTGATCCACGATTTTCATTATGTCGCCATCTGTATGTTTGATAACATATGCGCCCATATTCCGCTGCCCTTCTATGAGTCTGGCGAGATATGGGGTTACGAACTCCCGAAACATCGCAGGCGATAGAAACGGTCCTTTATTGAAAGCATAGTCAGAGCAAAGGGCGAAACCATCAAAGCCCCCGTCCATCAGACGGCGACATTTCTGCAGTTGGCGTTCCACAATATTGGAGGCCTGCTCCTTCATTTCGTCTGGCCGATCATGTAGATTATAGACAAATTCGGTCATGGTCGAGCCATCCGGAAGCGCATAAGTGGCATCTCCATGGCAGACAAAGAGCCGCTCACAAGAGAGATATTCTTCTACCCTTTTGCGCAGATCTATCAGGGTCTCTACATGGTCCTCCCCTTCGAATCTCGGGACCCCATAGCTCAACATGACGATAGCATAGTCCAGACGATCGGCTACCTTTGCCATGAGCCTCGCATTATGATCAATGATTTCTTCCCTGGATTTTCCCTGGGCGACCTCTTCGCCAGTGTAATAGCTCTCCCCAAACAATTCTTCAACAAGCTGAAATTCCAGTTCCATCGTCGGGACGTAATCGGGTTGCCCGAGCGTGAGCGCGATTATGGCCCTTTCTTTCGGAGTCATGATCCTCTCTCCTTCAGAAAGACATCTCCTGGCAGGCTAGGCCAGGCCTCATTCGGCTTATGCACCACTTGAACCTCTCCACGACTGAAGTCACGGGATCCTGCAACCCTTAACCTGATCACCTCAATCAATGTATCACAAGCAGGAAATCGATACAAGAGATCTACTATAAACTGAAAAGACAAGCATGGGCCGTTTTCACGGAGAGACGAGATGTCGTGGAATAACGCCTTCGTAATGGGCTGCCTATTTGCAGAAGATTATATGCACGCACCAATGGAAATAATCCTATGGTGAAGAGGCAAATAAAGCACTCGAAATCTGCACATAGTTGAGAGGTGCTGAGCCATGGCGGAGGATATCCAAAAAAGAAGGCCGGTGCATGTAGTTGGTATTCGAGTTGAGGACAGGGTAAAATATGCGCCCGAAGTCCAGGAAATATTGACGAGATATGGGGATGTCATCGTGAGCCGGGCGGGATATCACAATCCGCAGAGCCCTGACGGCATCATTACGATGGTCGTTGAGGCAGAGCCAACGATCGTCCAAAATCTTGCGAAGGACCTGCGAAAAATCGAGGGCGTGTCAGCTGAAACGTGCCGGTTGACCTAAGGCACGCCGAATGCGGGGTGCTCCTCCCATCGGCATTTGTCTGAGAGGCCGCGGTATGGGTGCAGGTGGTACCGGCCCAGCGGCTTTGATCCGAGGCCGGTAGACCCGGGGTTGGGATACTCCGATCGGCGGCATTGATCCGAGGCCATATAGCCCGAGGGCCTCGGATCACTGAGCAGCCTCGCAGCAAGGCTGCGTCCGCCAAGAGGAGTATCCATACCCCGGTCATGCTGCGTCCGACGGGACGAGTACACATTCCCACCGCCGCCTCGGATCACAGAGCGACCCTAACGCCTTTCTTCGACGACTCATATGCCGCGAGGGCTATCCGAAGAGATTCATAACCGTCTTCCGCTGTAGCCAGCAACTCCTCCCGGCCAAGAAGGGCCCTGACGAAATTGGCGACCTCAGCGTCCCATCCGCCGCCTCCTACGTCATCCGGGAGGATCCAGCCAGATTTACCCAGATCAGTCTTGGTTTTATAGATCTTCAGCGGAGTCACGTAATCGGCCACAATGGTTCCTTCAGATCCGTAAATTTCTACGCCAAGGGGTCCCGCCTGGCTGCTCCAACCAACCTCAAAATAGGCCAGGAGCTTGGGATCCTTAAATTCCATGATGCCAACCGCCCAGTCTTCCACACTTATATCCTTCCCGAGAGTAGCGGTCTTCGCTGAAATGGAGGTTACATCCCCGCCGAAGTAGCGGCAAAGGTCGATAGCGTGAATGCCCATATCCAAAAGGGCCCCGCCCCCCGCCATCTCTGGTTTGAAGAACCAATCGCTCATAGCTGACCAGGAAAGATAAGGACCATTGTGCGCGAACCTCACCCGCATCATCATAGGCTGGCCGATAAGGCCTTTCTGTATGTATTCTCTGACCTTGCGATTGAAATTGAAGTATCTGTGAGTGAAGCCAACCATCAGCGTTACCCCAGCCTGCTTTGCTGCATCTATCATGGCACGGGAATCCTCGAGGCTCGTAGCCATGGGTTTTTCGCATAGCACATGCTTGCCAGCATTGATGGCGTCAATGGTCTGCTGAGCATGCAAGCTATTGGGGGTGCAGACGCTCACTGCATCAATATCAGCCTTTGCGAGCATATCCCTGTAATCAGTATAGACTTCCGGGACATTGTAAAGCTCCGCCGCTGTCATTGCTCTTCCTTCATGGACGTCGGCAACCGCTTGTATCGTAACTAGATCCCGCAGCTTTGCATAGGAAGGGAGATGCGCATTCCTGGCTATCGCACCACAACCGATTACCCCTACTCTGAGCTTGTTATCTGACATTAGACTAACCCCCTCATTTTGATGTGGGAGGGACATGTCAAGTCCCTCCTTATCTAGTATGAGATCCTTTGCTTTGGTGGTCCATGACCCTAGAACCGCTGAAGGTATTCCACGCTCTTCCTGGTTCCCTCTTTGGGGTCCCCAAGCCCTTCAAACTCAACCGACAGATATCCGTTGTAGCCAGCTTCTTTTAGGAGCCTGACCACTTCATCGATCTGAACATCCCCTTCGCCTGCGACTGTTCCAATGTAGCGCGTGCCATCGAGAGCAGTGTAAAACTCCGTGACATCGCCATCGTCGATCTTCTTCATGTCCTTGAAATGAACATGGGCGGCAAGGGAGCCAAGTGTACGCACCGCATCTACAGGCTTCTCATTTACTAGGAGGAAATTGCCTGTATCAATAGTGGATCTCAAACTGGGTGACCCAACGGTCTCAATGATCTCCTTGACCTGGGAGCTCTTTCCGGCCAGAAGCCCATGGTTCTCCAGGGCAAGAACGACCCCCTTTCTTTCCGCATATTTTGCGCCCTCAGAAAGCCCTTCCAATATCCAATTCTTAGCATCCTCGAATTTGATTCCAGGAACTAGATCTCCGCTGAAAACCCGCACTATCTTAGTCTCTAGGTCAACAGCCATGTCCACCCCATTCCTGATTTTTTCCACCTCGGCCATCCTTTTGTTGACATCAGGGTTTACAAAATTATTGCCGATGGCATAAGCTGCAACCTTAAGCCCCCTGGACTTCACGCGGTCCAAGGCTTTCTTTGGCTCAGAGGAGATATCTTTCCAGAAGAAATCAAGAAGCTCGACTCCATCTACGCCCAGTTCCGCGGCATAATCGATGAACCCGAAGACATCCATTTCTCCCTTTCGATAGAGTTTGTGAAGACTCCACATACTAACAGCAACTTTCATTCCAAATGCCCTCCATTCGTATCTCGTCTTATCTTAGAGATTTAGCGCAAAGCCCCCGTTCATCGAGGGGAAACCGGGAGGATGGCCGCGCCCAATACCATCCGAATCCATTGTTTATCCCTCAGTCTCAGCAACCGCATATCTCACCATGCTCAAGGATCTTGGCCTGCTCGTCGACTCTCTAACCACAAGCGTCGGGGTGATGACCTGGTCTTTGACTTCGCCTGATGTCATCGCCTCTAGAAGCGCCAGCATGCTTATACGCCCTATTTCATATTTCGGCTGATCCACCGTGGTGAGCGGCACCTCCATCTGCGATGTGATCGCTAGATTATCATAGCCAACAACCGATACATCGTGAGGTATAGATAGCCCCAGTTCCCTGATTGCCCTCATCGCACCCCAGGCGTCCATGTCGCCGCAGGCGAAGATAGCTGTAGGCGGATTCCTCATGGCAAATAATTTCCTGGCCGCAGCATAACCCTTTTCCCAGCTATAATCGGTGTCTATCACAAGAGTGTCGTCAGGCTCCAGGCCATGTTCACGAAGAGCTTCACTGTAACCTTTGAATCTGCTGAGCCCTTGATCAAACTCCTGGCCGCGCGCGCCTAAATGGGCAATCCGCCTGTGTCCCAGTTCGATCAGGTGCTCCGCCGCGACAAAGCCCCCGTGAAAGTTGTCAACAGAGATCTGCGGGTATATCGCCTTCTCTGATATATTTAGAATTCCGACAATAGCTGTGCCTCTTTCATAGAGCTCATTCAGCAGCTCGACATTTCTCGCGCCATTTGGACATATGATGATGCCGTCGACACCTCGTTCCTCGAGAATCCGCAGGAAACGAGCCTCTCTATCTATATCATCGTTGGTAGTGTAAAGGAGCATATTATATCCCTTTTGTTCAGATACATCCTGGATTCCCTGAATCACCTCCGCAAAGAAGGACGCAGCTGCGGATTGAATGACCAGGGCAAAGAGACATGTTTGTCTTGTCTTGAGTCCCCGCGCGATGAAGTCCGGCCTGTAATTTAGCCCACGAGCCACCGCCCTTACTCTCTTCCTCGTCGCTTCACTTACGCGCCCCTTATCTTTGCTGCTGAGCACAAGGGAAGCGGTGCAGACCGATACACCGGCCTGCTCTGCGACATCTTTCAACGTCACACGCCTTGTAACTGATTTCTGGCGACTTCCCAATCTATGCGTCATCCCTTTTTCGCCATGGCGGATACCCCTGCGTTCACGCATCAGGGGAGCCATAGTTCCTTCCCTCCTGATTCTTAACTATGGGGTGGTTGACTGCTGAAGCATGCGCACTGCGCTCAGCCTCCACTTTTTAAGCGACATTGGGCCCTTGCATATTGATGCGCACTGTTGCGCATTGATCCTTTGCTCATTGGCAAAGATAATGAGGGTCATTACGGAGCTTCTCCACCAGAAACTCTATCATAGGCAAAGATTTAATCAATCGTAGAGTAGAGGCTCCCACTTTGCCCATACGCATGATCCCAAGGTTGAGCAATTCTTCATCTATGCGTTCAAATCGGCGGGGGGTACCCCAGTCATGCAGATATAAACGCTCCATATGCCGATTTCCGTCATAGTCAATGATGACGGTATCCGTCGGCACTTTCTGCATGTGGTATGGGACTCCGGCAAGTTCCTCCGCTGTATGGATCGTTGTATTCGACCCCTGACCAACGCCAATCAGCAGTATATATCCACCCCTTTGGGCCAAACGATAGTATGGTGTTTCTTTACCACAAGGGGTAGTGGAATGCTCATGTCCTGCTATCAGATCGGGGACAGAAGGTCCTATGCCAGAAACTGAATGAGTAGGGTGCAGGCTCCGCCGCGCTTCCGGTCTTTTCATGAATTCTGAGGGAATCCGGCCAGTCCAGCATGGCGAATGCCTCACATCAAAGATAGGGGGATTATCCGGCCCGTCCTCTCGTCTGCCCGTCAGGGTGGGAACAAGTACTGTTCCCTCAGGGCCAACAGCCTCGAGCATAGCATCGATCACGGTATCAGCTCCGCCTGCCACATATCCGAAGCTGCTGAGTGAACTATGAACGAGAAACCCATCACCCTCCTTGATGCCTAATTCTCTGAGGCCAGCCACAATCATTTCTTTGGTGACCGTTTCCTTAGCAAGACCGGGATTATCATCCAATTTTCTCATATATAGCCCCTCCAACCCAGACTCTCTACGGCGCCAAGAACGCCCATATGTCGAATCCTCAGTGATTTCTCGGCGACCCCATCCATGGGCGACAGAGCCCTGGCTTACCTCTTAACCCTTCATTCCGGTGAGTGTAATCCCCTGGATAAATGTCCTCTGAGCAAAGAAGAAGAGAATGACAGTGGGAATTACCATCACGGAAGCCACAGCCATTACGAGGGACCACGGGGTATCATATCGCCCCTGAAATTGCTGCAACCCTACAGCCAGGGTATACATTGACTCATCAGTAAGATAAATCAAAGGCCCCATGAAATCATTCCAGCTTCCCAGGAATGTAAACAGACCTACCGTCGCCAGGGCAGGTTTGGCCAGCGGGAGCAATATTTTCCTGAAGATACTCCATTCATTGCAACCGTCTATACGGGCAGCGTCAGAAAGCTCCCACGGTATCGTCAAGAAAAACTGCCTCAGCAAAAAAATACTGAACGCGCTCCCGAAAAATGCGGGAACTATAAGCGGATAAAAGGTCCCGATCCACCCAATTTTCCTGAATGTGATATACAAAGGGATCATGGTAGTCTGATAAGGTAACATGAGAGTGCTCAGCATGATCATGAATAGAGCGTCCCTTCCCCACCAGTTTATCCGGGAGAATCCATAAGCCACCAGAGAGGATGATATTAGATTTCCTATAAGGACAAACAAACAAATGGTCAATGTATTCTTGAGATAAAGAAGGAACGGTATCATCGTCAAAGCCTTGGGATAATTAGACCAGACAGGCGGCTTCGGTATCCATTCCGGCGGAAACCGGAAGATCTGGTAATCCGGTTTGAGAGATGTGGAGATCATCCAGAGAAAGGGCGCAAAGAAGAAGATCCCTATCCCTATGAGCACGATGTGCGCCAAAACTTTTGAGAGTCTCCTGCGTTCTTTGATTCCTCTTACATAGCGCGCAGATGATATCGGCTGTTCCATTTCGATCTTACCTCCGCAGAATCGACTCAACTATGTGCCAACTAGCGCTGGTAATGGACCCACTTCACAGAACTCCTGAATGTCAAGGCAGTCACCAGCAGCACAAGCAGGAAAAGGAGCCATGCCATGGCCGAAGCGTACCCCATCTTGAAATAGACAAAGGCATTATTGTAAAGGTATAGAGAATAGAATAGCGTCGAATTTGCTGGCCCGCCCCTGGTCATGACGAATGCCTCAGTGAAGTATTGGAATGACCAGATAAGCCCCATGACGAGATTGAAAAAAATCGTAGGTGACAAAAGGGGCAAAGTGATATGGATCGTCTTGTGCCAGCTGGTGGCGCCGTCGATTTCAGCAGCCTCATAGAGATGGTTTGGAATATCCTGAAGGCCTGCAAGGTATATGACGATGGATCCGCCAATTGTCCAAAGTCCCATCAGTATCAGCGCTGGTTTGGCCCATTTTGGGTCAGCGATCCACCCTATTGGAGGGAGATGGAGTTTCATCAGAAGCCCATTGATCAACCCATATTGGGGGTTGAGAAGCCACCTCCACAGCACAGCCACGGCTACAGCAGGGACTATGGAAGGCAGATAATAAACCGTCCTGTAAAAGGCCATCCCTCCAACTTTCATATTTAACAACAGGGCTATCGCCACGCTTGCGATAAGCCCAAGGGGCACAGAGAACACTGTATAATACACAGTATTGTAAAGAGAAGTCCAGAACAGCTCATCATGTGTGAAAAGCTCAGCGAAATTCGCGAGCCCCACCCAGACAGGCGCCCGCATGATGTTATACTCAGTAAAACTATAATAGAGAGAACTCAGGATAGGGTATAGCGTAAACAACACAAAACCAATAATCCATGGCGACACAAAAAGAAGGCCATTGCGGAAGTTTATGAGCGCAGTTCTCCGCCTCGTGATCTTCATTCTAATAGTATATAGGCTCAACCTCCAGCCCCCCTCAGCATCCCGGAATTCTGGACGCCGAAAACTTCATTTTCAGGGGCGGGCCCCTGCGCCCTGGCACCGCAATTGAACAAGCAGAGGGCCCGCCGCTAGATCTTCAGGTATATGTGATTCGATCCGATATGGCACGTTGTTATCTACCAGCGAACTTTATTAAGCTCAGCCTGGATCTTGGCGGTTACCTCCTTCAACACATCGCCTGGAGAACTCTGGAGGTTATATGCCTTGTCGGCGGCCGCATAAAAATCATTAACATACATTTCTATGACTGGTATTGGCGGCACGACTCTGGCGTTCGGATTCTCTGAGAGATCTACAAAGAGCCTCACCTGAGGATCTTTGGTGAATGTATCCCCCAGTCCCTTCAGGTGGGGAATATTCGCGATAAATGCGCTGAATTCCTTTGCCACGGCCTTGCTTGTGGAAAGCCACTCGACAAACTCCCACGCTTCCTTAGGATGCTTTGCGCCCTTCGGAATTATGATGGGGTTCGTGCCTACAACATTTGTGCCCTTGAGCTCCGGATGGCCATCAAGGTATGGGAAGGATGCCACTCCGAAGTTGAGTTTGGGCGCATACTTGGGAATGAAAGCCAGTTGCCACACGCCATCCAGTGCCATGGCGAGTTTGCCAAGATAGAATGGGTTGTCACCAGCCCCACCTTTGCCGAAACCTGAAGCAAAGTTCTGGATCGCCTGGACTCCATATTTCTTAATCAGACCCACTTCCCATTCGAGGGCTTTTACATTTTGAGGATGATCTGCTGTAATCTTATTAGCTGCCGCATCATAAAGGGAGCCGCCAAAGAAATATGACATATTGACAAGATCGGTCTGAGGGATGAAGCCTATCTGCTGGATTACCTGTCCTTTCTTAACAGTGAGCTTCTCGATGTAATTTGTCAGTTCCCCGATAGTCTGAGGCGGTTTCTCTGGATTGAGGCCAGCTGCCTTGAATAGATCCTTGTTCCAATAAAACGCCTGGTTATAAAGGACAAATGGCATGGCCCACTGATGGTTGTTGATTTTGGTCAGCTGAATGCCAGCCGGGACAAAAGCATTCATGTCTGTCTTGGATTTCTTGATGAAATCATCAAGGGGCGTCAAAGCGCCGTTATAAGCCCATGAGGCGATGGGAGCGGAATCCCATAGAATTGCCACATCTGGAGGATTTCCACCCGCTATGCTCGACAGGATCTTTTCAGGACTTACCGGAGCAAGCGTGTCTATCTTTATGTTCGGGTGTGATGGAGTGAATTCTTTATCCACGAGCTCCTGCAGCTTCGTGATTTCATGAGCATTGAACCCATGCCAGAATTTCAATGTCACTGTGCCGGCAAAAGCAAAACTCGTCATCGCGAACCAGATCCCCAGCAAAGAGACAAGGAACACAAGAGATCTTCTACGTGAATGCATCCTTATTCCTCCTTTGGCTTATCAATCTTGCCGGATCCCATATCCATCCGGGTCAATACATGGACTTGTTGAGAACCCCGAGCTAGTCACAGAGGAAACGCCCCGAGCACCACCACCTTTGCCTGGCCACTCGCAGCCCCCTATAATACGCTCCCCCATAACATTAGGTTAATCGATTATCCTGGGAGAGACAAAAACCTTATCATTGAATGGAGGGACACTATACCGCTGCATTTACGGTAATTCCGAGTCTGCCGATAAACCACATATCGGCATTCATATGACTTTTCAATGGTATACTTCTACACGTTAACCGATTATCCTTCTATGCCACATCAAAAATCTGTCTCTCTATAGTGTTATCTTTCCGAATATGGTCCAAGGAGGTGGGAATAGGCCAGACATTGTCACATATACACGCAGGGGGACATCGCATTTCTGCTCAAGAAGCTGGGTATGGTGCCCCTCAAAAAGGGAAGCACCATCTACGGAGGAATAGGGACTAATGGTATATTCAGGACTTGCAAGTTCGATTACCATTCCGATAGGACTCCGGTGGCCAGTGGGACTGCCAGCGCAATCGCCAGGGCCCTGAAATTTAAAGATGTCAAGGAGATGAAGGACTATCTCGATACTGCCGGCTGGAGGAGGAAGCGGTAGTAATCTCCCAGAAAATTCTTCTTGACAGTCCAAGCACATCCAGAATATAATAGCGGCAATAAATATTACGCTTTGAAATTTCATAATGACGAACCTCGCATCGAGAGTGGCGGAGGGACTGGCCCGATGAAGCCCGGCAACCGGCAACCTGAGTGTTGCAGTGGTGCCAAGTCCTGCAGAGCGAGGTCCCGCAAGATTCGTTTCCAGGAGAGTTTTGCGGGACAGGAGTTCTGAGAGATGGGAGGGAGGAAGTCTGAAGTTCGATGAATATGACGGCCTCTCCCGATCTCGGGAGGGGCTGAAAATTTTATGCACAATGCAGCGATGTTGATAAATGGTATGATATCCAACGAAGACACAGCCGGGGCAGCAATTGAACAGGGCCAATAAGGGCATGACACACAGGCGAGACGGCAATCATCAAGTTTACCGGGCGAAAAGGTCGCCAGATAAAGTGGCATCGAAATCGCGGGACCAGAACATAATCGAGGTGATTAAATGAAAGAGCTGATCTTTCTGGACGGGGCCATGGGAACGATGCTCCAGACCATGGGGCTTAAACCCGGTGAGTGTCCTGAGCTTCTTAATATCTCCCATCCGAACCGGGTCAAGGATGTACATAGGTCATATGCAAACGCAGGGGCAGATATCGTAGAGACTAATACCTTTGGCGGGAATAGGATCAAACTTGGCGAGCACGGCTTGTCAGATAGGGCCTATGAACTCAATTACGCTGGGGTTCGACTCGCCAAGGAGGCAACGCAAAACATGGAAGTCCTGGTGGCCGCCTCTATGGGCCCTACGGGTAGACTGCTGGAACCCTTTGGGGACCTTGATTTTGACACTTGCTACGAGGCTTTCAAGGAACAAGCGCAGGCCTTCCATGATGCTGGCGCTGACATCATTTCCATCGAGACGATGTCCCAACTGGGTGAAGCCAGATGCGCCCTCATAGCAGCAAAGGACGCGACAGATCTGCCAATCATATGTCATATGTCCTTTGAACAGGGCGGCCGGACCCTGATGGGCACTGATCCAATAACCGCTATCAATGTGTTTGAGGCCATAGGCGCCTCTGCCGCAGGGGCCAACTGTTCAGTCGGTCCTTCTGATATGATCGGCGTAATCCGCGCCATGGCGGAATCTGGCGAAATACCTTTATCCGCTGAACCCAATGCAGGCCTTCCCGAATTTGTCGACGGCACCACGGTCTATCCGGAATCGCCCGAGACAATGGCCGAACACGCAGAGGAGCTTTTCCTGGCCGGCGCAAGCATCATAGGCGGCTGTTGCGGGACCAGGCCCGAGCATATCAGCGCCATACGGCGCAGGCTCGGGAAGCTGCGCGGCCAGAAACCGGCAAAGGAAATGCTTCAAAGGATCCTGGGGAAGGGGTCTTCCGGAGGGAACCCCAAGATGCGCATCTCAGGGCGGACTCTTACTGTAGACCTCGGGGAGAAAGATACCCCGGGTATCATCGGCTTCAAGATAGATGCCCATCTACCCGAAGTGGCAGAACGGTTACGAAACAATGATATGGACTTTATAAGCGCCAAAGCGCGGGAACAATTCTCTTCCGGCGCGAGAGTATTAATGGTCCGGCTAGATGCACCAGGAGTGGATGAAGTGGCTCTGATGAAAGATGCAATAAATGCTATCCAGATGGCAACAGGGGCCCCAGTCGCAATCGTAAGCCAGAATCCAGCGGCGGTAGAAGCTGGAGTGAAGGCGTTTTGGGGAAGGGCCCTCATCTGCACTACGGATGGCGCGCGGGATACCACAATAGAAACCATTGCCCGGCGTTTTGGCGCTGCGATCGCCCCATTCAGCGCGCTTAGAGGAGGTATAATACATGGCAATTCAGAAGACCATTGAGGAAATAAATGAAAAGATAAAACAGGGGAAAGCAATAGTAGTCACCGCTGAAGAAGTAATATCCATCGCCCAGGAAAAGGGGATTTCAAAAGCAGCGTCCCAAATCGATGTGGTAACCACGGGAACATTCGGCGCCATGTGTTCGTCTGGGGCCTTTCTCAACTTCGGCCATTCGAGCCCGCGTATGAAGATGCAAAAGGTTTGGTTGAACGGCGTGAGGGCCTACGCTGGTCTTGCGGCCGTAGATGCGTATATCGGAGCGACCGAACTCCGCGATGATGATACACTGAATGATCCATATCCGGGACGGTTTCCTTATGGCGGAGGGCATGTGATCTCAGATCTCGTTGCGGGCAAGGAAATCGAGCTGGTCGCCACAGCATACGGCACCGACTGCTATCCGCGGAAAGAGCTGAGGAAGATGATAACAATCAATGACCTCGGCTATGCAGTCTTGTTCAATCCGCGCAACGCTTACCAAAACTATAACGTTGCCGTGAATCTTTCAGATAGGCCGATTTACACTTACATGGGAGTGCTCAAACCTAATCTAGGTTCGGCTAGCTACTCAAGCGCAGGGCAATTGAGCCCACTCCTCAATGATCCACTATACAAGACCATAGGAGTTGGCACCCGGATATTCCTGGGCGGCGGAGTGGGATATGTAGCCTGGCATGGTTCCCAACATTCTCCTGATGTCCCGAGGACCCTAAATGGCGTTCCAAAGACAGGTGCAGGCACATTGGCGACAATAGGGGACCTTAAGGGAATGAGCCCTGATTGGCTAATGGGTGCTAGCTTCATAGGTTACGGCGCAACTCTAATGGTGGGCGTTGGGATCCCGATTCCCATCCTAAATGAAGAAATTCTGCAGTATACTGCAGTAAAAGACGAAGATATAGTAGCTCCGGTCGTAGACTATAGTAGCGATTATCCATCGAAAAATCCGAAGATATTAGGTGAGGTTACCTATGCTCAACTGAAATCCGGCACTATCACCGTCCTCGGAAGAGAGGTGCCCACAGTGCCGCTTTCCAGCTACGCCAAGGCAAAGGAGATTGCCAATATTCTGAAGCAGTGGATATTACATGGCCGTTTTACTTTGACAAGTCCCGTCAAGCCATTTCCAGGGGCTATCAACGCTCTTTGTTCAGCATCGGGCCTGGAGGAATGATCGATGATACAGATCAAGCAGATATCACTAGATATCAGGAAATGCGTCCAGTGCGGAGCGTGTACAGGGATTTGCTCTTACGGAGCCCTGACTCTAAAACGACCTGAAATGACCTTGCAGTTTAGGCCCGAGCATTGTGTCGGCTGTGAACTATGCATAAAGATCTGCCCGATTCACGCCATCGAGAGCGGATCGCAATGAATGAAGATCAGTCATAGGCGGCGATGGTAAACATAACCGCGACGCGCCGGATGAATTGGAGAGCGGTGTTCAGGGAATGGGTAAGGCCTATGTTGAAAGGACATACCGAAATCTGACCAGGAGCGGCGACCTTGCCAGTTTTACCATAAAGGTGAAAGAAACAGACCTGTACGTGGCGGTTGATGAATCATTGAGACCCGCTCTCGACCGTCTGTCCTCCCGGTTGATCGAAACGATCAGGAGAAATATGAGTGAGCTTGAGCGATACATAGTGAAGGATCCCGGGTTCTATGTATCACTCATCCCCTATGAAATCATGTCAGATGCGCCGCAAGTCGCAAAGTTGATGGCGAGGGCCGCGGCCCTCGCCAGTGTAGGCCCTATGGCTGCGGTGGCAGGCGCCTTCGCGGAAATCGCAGGCCATGCTCTCCTAGAAGATTCTAGGCAAGTGATCGTTGAAAATGGAGGGGATATTTTCATCCAGACTTCAAAGGAGAGAGTCGTGGCCATCTTTGCCGGTGAATCTAGATTCTCAAACAAAGTCGGCATTCTGGTAAAGCCCTCAGACACTCCAGTCGGCATATGCACCTCTTCGGGAACTGTAGGGCCATCTCTTAGTCTGGGGGAGGCCAATGCCGCAGTTGCCATAGCAAAATCGGCGCCGCTGGCTGATGCAGCCGCAACCGCGCTGGGAAACATGGTGAGATCAGATGATGACCTGGAGAAAGCGCTAGATTTCGCGAGGAAAATCCCAGGCATAATAGGAACGGTCATCGTGAAGGGAGATTCACTGGGGGCATGGGGACAAGTAGAACTCGTCGAAATCTGACGAGGAAAACAAAATGGCTGGGGCGGTAGGATTCGAACCTACGCATGCAGGATCCAAAGTCCCGTGCCTTACCACTTGGCTACGCCCCAGCGAGGCGGCGGAGTCCACCGCCGCACATAATCATATACTTGATGCTACATAAACAAAATATAGCAAAAACTCGGGCCTTTGTCAATGAATTCGAGACGGCGAAACGGCTGGGCCACTATATCAGTTCGATAGTTGAGCATCCGGCGGCTGCGCTTCCGCACCCAATGGCTGCACACCCGGTGACTGCGGCGGCTCCGGATCTGGCGGCTGCGAATCTTTAGATTCCGCCACATAGTGCACTCCCCCGGCATCAGATTGGCCCTGAGCGAATTCCTTAAGAATTGCAGTCTGTATGGCAGTCCTCGCTGCCGCTGTTACCGGATGCGCAATATCCTGGAAATCTCCACTGGGTGTCCTTCGAGCAGGCATGGCGACAAAGATCCCCTTTGCGCCGTCCACGATACGGATGTCCTTAACAACGAATTCGTCATCAATAGTTATTGAAGCTACCCCCTTTGTCTTTCCATCCCCATTGAATTTCCTGATCCTAACGCTCGTGATGTTCATTTTACGCCACCTTCCTGAAAGATTCTCCCTGCTGCAATCCCATGCCCGCATACCGCACCGGTCATCCCGAACGCTGGTATGCCGCATGATGCAACAGAAAATTTCCTTTCCAGGAAGATTATTCTATGAAACTATGGGAATTCCTTCTACGTCAAAAAAATTTTTCCATGGAAATAAAGTATCACTGAATTGTAGGTCTCATGGCAATCCGTCCCGATGCCTCATCCAATCCTTCAAGCATGAGTATGGAGAGGTAATCATTTACAAGCTTCTGCCTGGGTTCTAAGGTCTCTATCAGTACACCAACTCCCGCGACCTGAGCGCCGATTTCATTTGTGAGCTCCACCATACCGTGAGCCGTGCCGCCACCTTTCATAAAGTCGTCGATGATCAGCACTCTAGCTCCTTCAGGAATGGCCCTTCGAGCGATGGACATGGTTTCAACCCGCCTGGCGGAACCCGATACATAGTTTATAGTCACAAGTGGGCCTTCAGTTACCTGAGCATTGCGCCGGGCTATGGCAAGCGGCACATTGAGGGCCCAGGCTGTCATGAAGGCCAAAGGAATCCCCTTGGTCTCCACCGTCAGCACACAGTCGGGCGATAGATCCGCAAATCTCGTAGCGAAGATGAGGCCAGCCCTCGACATGTGCTTGGGAGAGAACAGGATATCCGTCATATACACAAAACCACCCGGCAGGATCCTGGAAGGCGATGAAAGCTCAGAGGCCAGCCATTCTGCCGTCCGCGCTTGCTCCTCAGCGGACAAGAACGGAACATATCTCACCCCGCCGGCCGCGCCAGCTTGAGTCTCGATCCGCCCCAGATGGAGGCCATCAAATGTCTGATGTAGAAGGGCAATATCCTCGCTGGTCGTTGATTTGGCGGAACCGAAGGTATCACAAAAGTAACTAAGGCTAATGAGTGAATGGGGATGGTCCAGCAAGTATTTTGTCATCGCTACGAGTCTTTCGCTTCTCGACAACTTGCCCAATCGATTCAAGCTCCTTTCCTTGCGGAGGTATTACCTATGCCGGACCTGTTATCTCCAAGCCTTCCAGAGCTTTGGGTTAGATGGGACCGCACCAATTCCAAATGTCCTGGCTTATCAACGTCAACTGCGATCTCTGCATAAGGGGAGAAAACACCATATCCCGTAAGTCCGGTTATCTTCCGGAACCTTTCTTCCACATCTTGCACGCGGAGGATGCCAAAGATGAACCTGAAAATGCATTTCGGACCCAGTACCGCGGCCATGAGCCACGGCTTTTTCCGGGATGCTATACCCATCTCTATCAATTTGCGGGCCTGGATCAGGGCCGCTGGGTGTATGATGGCGAGGTTGCCGCCGGTCAATATCCCTTCCTTTAGCTTCTGATAAGTCCTTTTCATACCGGGAAATCTGGCTTCATTCGTTTCCTTCGTTATAATAGAGTAGAAAACTTGTGCGGTTCCTCGCGATCTGCAGCGGGATATAAAGTCATCAATCGCGTCCGGAGTTATAAGAGGCAGATCCGAAGTTATGAGCAACACCGGATCCTGAGTTGCAAGGGCATTGATGCCCTTCCCGATATTGCCAAATAGGGAGTCTCCTGATTCTACAAGCATCACTTTCTTATCGATCAAATCAAGAAACCCTTGGATGTCTCTTATTAGCGCTGTCTCAAGTTCATGCCGTGGCCCGACCAGGACGACCCTACCTATTTCCTTGGATTTGAGCAGAGCATCAACAACATACGACACCATTGATTTACCGCATATATCTATCAGGGCTTCGTAAATAGCAGAATCCACATCCTTTAATCGGCCGTCATTCCTGGCGCCGGCCAGTACAACAGCGTCCATGAAATCGCTCCTCTCCAGACGAAGGCCTCCATAACACAATCAAAACAGACGCAGCATGAGTTTCGGCACGGTCAAAACTCCCCCGGTGTCAGGCGCAGAGCCACACCCGAAGCCGCGGGCCTCGCGATCTCGATCCTCCACCCATGCGCCCTTATAGCCTCCCATGCCTGTTCTCCTGGAGTCGCATCCGCCGGAAACAGGCCGAAGACCGTGGGGCCACTCCCTGACATGATAACCCCCAGGGGCTCCAAATCCTTCAGGATCCGCAGGATGATCCCAATCTGCGGCCTGAGCCTGATGGCTACCGGCTCCAATGCATTATACAAATTTTCCCCGATTCCCGCAAGATGACGATTCCGCAGGGCATCAATCATAGCACGCATCTTTCCTTTGGTTCCCCAATCAGATTGAATTCTGCTCTTAGGACCATCTCGGGAATGTGTATGCCCGGCAGGGTGTCCATTTGTCATATTCATTCTATCATATTCTTCATAGACCTCTTTTGTGGAAAGGCCAAAATCCGGGATAGCCAGCACAAAAACAGCGCCAGGAATGGGCGGGAGCGGCGCAAGTTTCTCGCCGACTCCGGTTACCAGGACCGTGCCCCCCGTAAGGCAAAATGGAATATCAGATCCGAGGCCCGATCCGATCTCCAGCAGATCCTGCAAGGTCATTTGTAATCTCAAAAGCTTATTTAGCGCAAGAAGCGTCGCGGCGGCATCGGCGCTGCCACCCGCAAGGCCTGCAGCAACAGGGATACGCTTTTTTATCGTCACCTGAACCCCTGGGGCTTCAAGCTTGATCCCCCTCATCTTGGCCGCCGAGATGAGCCTCGTAGCAGCCTTTACCACGAGATTCTCATATCCTTTGGGAACACCTGGATGATCACATATGATCTCGACCCCTGGCTCTTCTCTTATACTAAATGCCAATTCATCTGCAAGATCCAGAGATTGCATCACTGTCTCAATAAAATGATATCCGTCTGACCGACTGCCAACGATCTCCAGGCTGAGATTGACCTTGGCCCTAGCATACGCCAAAATCCTCTCTGCCATATCACACCTCCGGCTCTCCCTCTCCGGCATCATCCAATGGATAAAACTGCAGGGTTTCCTTATAGATACCTGGGCCACAATGCCGGTCAATTATCGGCCCAAGCCGAATAAGCCCTTGAAGAAATCCCTGATGGCCCTGATTATCCTTACTACGAAATTCGCCCTTCCCACATCCTCTGTTGACAAAAGGTCTACCTCCCCCAATTTCTTCTTCTCAAGGTTGACCTCCAAAACTCCAATCTTCTCGCCCTTCTTCACCGGCGCTTGTCTTTCTACACTCTTCACCGTCTTGTCAATCATCTGCTCCTTGCCTTTTTCCACGAAAACCGAAAGGTCGTCCGCAGCTAACACTGTCACCATTTCCTTGACGCCGCCAGGGACCCTCACCTTGCCAGCCTCTTGGCCTTTTGAGATAATGTGGACGGAGGCGAAATTTCTGAACCCGTAATTCAGGAGTTTGATAGTCTCCGTGAGCCTAGCCTCATCAGAATCGGTTCCTAACACTACTGAAATGAGACGCGCTCCATTCCTCTTTGCCGTCCCCACCAGGCAGTACCCTGCTTCTTCGGTCATGCCCGTTTTGAGCCCATCAGCGCCGGGATAACGTTGAATAAGCGCATTGGTGTTCTTCAGAGGATACACCCCCTCCGGCACAGCAGGGCGCGGTATATTCTCGATCCATTTCGATGTCCATTCGAGAACTTTGGGATGCTTTAAGAGTTCTCTCGCCATTATGGCTATGTCATATGCGGTACTGTAATGGTCAGGAGCCGGAAGGCCATCGGGATTTACGAAATGCGTATCTTTCATCCCCAGTTCATGGGCCCGGCGGTTCATCATCTTTACGAAGTCTTCCTCTGAGCCTGCAACGAATTCTGCAACTGCTGTAGACGCATCATTGGCCGATACGATCGCTATGGCCTTCAACATGCTTTCAAGAGGGAGCTCTTCCCCTTCCTTCAGCCATATCTGCGACCCGCCGATACTGGCGGCATGCGCGCTTGTCCTGACAGTGTCAGACAAGCTAATTTGTTTTGCGTCGATGCCTTCCATCGTAAGGAGCATAGTCATTATTTTAGTGATGCTGGCGGGTGGGAGCTTCATGTTAGGATTAAGGCTATATAATACCTGTCCGCCTCCAAAATCCACCAACACCGCGGACTTCGCATGGACAGTAGGAGTATAGCTTACCGCCTCTGCCCGGGCGCATATGAGGCCTATTCCTACCTGCGTGGCAAATATGATCAATAAAGTTTGTATAAAAATAATAAATCCATTATGGACAAATTTGCATCTCTTTTGTGGATTTAAATATCTGTTCAGCATCTTCTAAATCTCCCCTCTACTACCTCCAACTTACACTACTGGAAAACAGTCTTTACTTCTATAATATCACCATCTAATCCTCTTTTTATAAGAAACCAAACTCTACCTCAAAAATAGACGGCTACCATTTCATCCTTCTGATGGTGCTGCCGCAGCAGCATGGACGTCTGCCTGATACATTCAGACCAATAGTAATTCGACCGGACCAACAAGAATCCGCCGACAATCATTCAACACATCAAGGCCAGGTTCATATATTGATCGAGGGAGGCTGAATAATGCTGCACATATCTTTACCGCTCTCCATCAAGCCGGTAAGATTTCAGCGCCTCCTGTTTCTCATTTTCGCGGCTTTATTGTGAAATCTGGGAAAGTGAGGGTAGTGAAGATGACCGCGAAATTCGGATCATGGACCTTCAGACTGGGTTCTCGAGGCCCTGGTGTTGATGGCGCACAAGAATGCCTGATCAAGCTTGGGCTCGATCCAGGGCCAAACAGGGGCTGGTTTGGACATAAAATGAGGGAGGCGGTCAAGGCATTTCAATCGCAACATGGCCTGCCCGCTACAGGCGAGCTGGATGCATTATCCCTGAAGAAGCTTTATGAATCTGCCTATCCTGAGGATTATCCTCAAGGCCTGGTTAAATACCTGGAAAAGGAGGCATCCCCTGACTTAAAACAAGGTGAAGCCGAAGAGCACATACGAGCCCTGGGGCTGGGGCCACGAGGCGCGGCGATCCAGTCAGAGGTAAAAGGAGCCTCTCAGCAGCCAGCCAAGACCATTGTCATCAGCGTCGGGGAAAAGGCCCTGGGACTCTTTGAGGACAAAAGGCTTATAAGGAAGTATCCTGTGGCGGTTGGAAAGCCATCAACCCCGACCCCTATTGGAGCATTCAGAGTCCTGGAGAAAGTAATGAACCCTGGTGGCGCTCTGGGTACCAGGTGGCTTGGTTTTACCTATGAAATGCATGGAATTCATGGCACCAACCGTCCCGACCTCATAGGTCAGGAAGTATCAAATGGGTGTGTCAGGATGTACAACCAGGATGTAGAAGAACTTTATGACATGGTTGAAATTTCAACCCCTGTTATAGTGATTGAGGGGGCTATAGAGAATTGGGCCGGGGGCGGCAGTGCATCCCATGAGCCCGGCGCGCCAGCCCATCCAGGAACGCCTGTCTTTGGCGGAAGCGGTTCCCCATCACCAAAAGACCCGATCAAACCTGAGGGACCGCGTGAACAGAGCGAAACAAGCTATGTAGTAAGACCTGGAGATACGCTCTGGAGCATAGCTCAGCGGTTCGGGACCACAGTCGACCGCCTCGTGAAACTCAATAACATAAATAATCCTGACCTGATATTTCCCGGGCAAATATTGCGCATATCGTGATTTACGATGGTTCTCTAGCCAGATCCAGCAAAAATGGCAGCGGCCTCACCACTGGGTCCATTCCGCTCGGTCTATTATATACAGGCTCAAATTCAAAACATGCAAGAGCTCAGGCACTCGATATGACCTTATACCAATCTCAGCGCAAATTGCGGACATTCCGGATAGCAATAGCCACATAAGATACATTTGGTGTGATCTACCTGAGCCTTACCATCCATTACAGCTAGTGCGCCATTGGGACAGGCCTCAACGCATGTTCCGCATCCTTTACAAACGTTCTTTATCACCACTAACCTTTTCGTGTCTCTTTTACATAGTTGTCTGAGATCATCTGGGATAGGCATGTCGTTAAACACGGCAAGGTCCGCCATCAGCTCAGGCTCTCGCACAACCCCGACCGCTACAGATGAGACACCCCTGATCTTACGAACGAAATCTATCGCTCCTTCAATGTCTGAAACCAGGTGGCCGCCGGCGAGAGCTTTCATAGCATAAACACCTTTACCTGAGTCAGCCGCCTCGCCAATTGCCGCAATCATCTCCCCGACAGTCCCGTCTATTATGCCTGTTCCAGTCCTGTTAATCAAAGGAAAGATCACGTCGATCTCAGGACATCTGGCTGCCCTTCTTACGGTGGCTATCGAATGGGTTGATATCCCTACCGCGCGAATGACTCCTTTTTGTTTTTGATCAAGCAGGCATTCCAAGGCTCCGCGTCTCTTATCCAGGACTTCAGGCCCCGTTCTTGCCGCGTGCAAAAGGAAGATATCGATATAGTCTCGGCCCAGGACGTCAAGAGCTAGCTGCACACTTTTCTCCATATCAAGATACAAGGCAGCCGGTGATTTTGTGGCAATTATGACCTCCCCTCGATATCCCTTCAATGCCCGCTTGATATATGAATAGGTGCGATAGGTTTCCGCGGTATCAAGGAAGTTTATTCCTGATTCGATCGCCTTCCTTATTATAGCCGCGCCTTCAGGCTCCGGAATATTAGCCTGTAGTGGCCCCATAGGGAGGATTCCTAGACACATTTCGCTTACCTTAAGGCCGCTACGGCCCAACATATTGTATTTCAACCGACACACCTCTCATGACAGTATAGAATACTCATCGACTAAAACCTCAATCTGAACATGGTCAGCAGCAACACGCCAGCCTGGACGATTCCTGCTGGACACCAAAGCATGTTTTGTACTTTCGAAAACCTGGCCTTAAAATAGTCGATCGACAGCACCAAGCATAAATGGGCAGGTGAAAGCATAGTGCCCACATAGCCGCTTACAAAAGCAAATGTGGCAAGAGCAAGGTTTGCATTCCCGCCGATGCCGATGATGCCCGCAATCAATGGAAATGCGACGCCAGGAACAGAGACTGCAAGGCCGGTTGAAAACCCCACAAGAAAGGGCAACGCGAACAGGATGACAAGGGGCGGTATTCCGGTCGCTGTAAGTGCTGGAGAGATGCGCTCAAGCGCCCCGCTCCTAACCATCACGTCACGGAAGAACATAACTCCATAGACCAACAGCACGATGTTGAGAGAAAATCCCTCTTTTAACAGCTTTGTCACATCAGTAACAGTATAGCGACCCCAGATGATCATGATGATCAACACTATAGCGACTGCAAGGGCAACACTTAGTTTGAGCACCATAACCCCGAGCAGGATGCCAATGACAGGCGAAAGTGAATATGCGGCATCTAGAATGTCTTTTGACCGGTTAGCTGAAACGGGCATGGTCTTTGGCAAGACGGAAGAAACATCACCCACTTCCCCGCGTCCATCTCGCGGATCCTGATCCCGAGGATCCTGATCTTGAGAATCCTGACCTTGGTGATGGACCATATTTTGAATAGAGTTCTGTTGGCCCGAGATACCCTTAAAAGCTGGGATCAATCCCGCCAAGATTATGATTGGTGTCATAGGAACAGTAGCGACCAGAAGACGGTCCATGTTCAGGCCGAGCACTTGGGTAGTCACGATGAGAGAAGGATATATTGGCATGACGCATTCCCATAGATGCCTATACCAATAATTTATGAATGCCTTCCGTTCAGGGGGTATCTCAAAATCCCTTGTGACCTGATCCACCAGGGGGCATGAAAATCTGGCCCCTCCCGCCGAGGGGAGGAACCCCAGGAAGGCCGGCAATGCTGCCATTATGATGCGTGGGTCATGAATCAAATCCCGGAGCGCCCCCACCATCCGTTCCATCATCCCTGCATGCCTCATGGCATGTTCTAGAAACGCAATAAAGATAAGGGCCAACACCAGGTTGATGGAATCACTGGCAGTCAGAGTGCGCCAGGCTACGGACAGCAAAGCATAGGGTCCGAGGCCGTAAATGAGGGCCAACAGAATAGCGGCCCCTGCCATAACCAGGCCAAGGTTGAGCTGTCTTCGCAGCAAGATTACCATCAAAACGCAGACCAAAATCAGCCGTAGCAAATCTGACACGCATGCTTCAACTCCTGCCCGTATGCTAATTCAGTTGAAAGTACCCTTCACTGGCACATAGTGCTCAGCGTTCGGATCCTTAGGCTCATAAAGCTCATTCCCGCCGCACCAGGCAACCAATGCCGGGTGATGACGCCTTCTCCTGTTATAGGCGTGCCCTAGTAGATTCCATGCTCAAATCCCGGTGATAGTCCTGACCTTACTCTCATACTCATCCGCCCGACCTAGGGCCGCCTCATCGCTGATAGCTTCTGAATAGATATGGATGAACGGCTCCGCCGGGTCGGGAAGGACAAGGAGCCACCCGTCTTCAAAGAACAGGCGCAAGCCATCGATGAATTCTCGCCTCATGTCACTGGTCTCCTCAGCAAGCACGCGCATCACGCGCCCCTTTTGTTCCCATGGACAAGGCACGGATCTACGAACCATCGGGGGGATTGCAAGCGCGTCCACAACCTGCGATAACTTCACATTATGCCTGGCAAGAAGTTCAAAAACCTTCGCCATAGAAAACATAGCGTCAAAGGCTGGCTGAAACTTCGGGAAGACGAACCCCCCTTCAGAATCGCCGGCAAAAAGGATATTCTGAGCAGCCTTCGCCGCAAATTCCATAAGTGAGCGGGCATCCTGCCTCGTGCGGACGATCCTTGCGCCGCTCTCTGCAGCAATATGTTCTATAGCTCCGGTAGCGGCTATGGTCACTGCGACAAGCGGAGTCCCGCCCCCAGGATCCCCAGCGTTCCCAGTGGATGGAGAATGCTCACGCGCATCCTGCAACGCCAATGATGATACGACCGCAAGCAAAGTGTTCCCATCTACTACCCTGCCCTTTTCATCCACTAGGGCCAAGCGCTCGCCATCACTTTCAACCAGAACCCCTATATCAGCTTTTAGGGTGCTCACAGTCTCTGACAGCTTCTTCAAATGAAGCGCTCGGTCTTCAGGCGTCTTGGGAGCGCGTGAATGGTCAGAATAAGCATTTAAGGCGACCATATCACACCCGAGCCTCCCGAATATGCTGGGCAAGAACATGGAAAGTCGGCTATAAGCGTAATCCACCACCACACTGAGGCGCGAAGCCGCAACCACCTTTGCATCAATATGGTTGAAAAAGGCCTCGGTATAAGGCTCGAGCACCCTTCCGGGAAACTCAAGTTTCCCCACTTCATCAGCATCTGTGCGGCGGAAATCCTCGCGGAAGAAGATGTTTTCGATTTTGCGTTCATGCGACCTAGGCAGGCTTATGCCTTGACTATTGAAGAGCTCGATCAATGTAAGCCGCGGGTTGTCAGGAGAGACACGAATGTGGACTCCTCCATCGACTCCCAGGGTCTTGATATTATAGCGACTGACAGGAAGTGGCGTGGACCGAAGGTCAAATATATTCACGCCGACAGTCATCAATCCGCAGATGATCGAGCGGAGAATCATTCTCGAAGCCGGATGGTCATCCCTGCTGGTCGTGACAGTCGCGCCCTTGCCAATGGAACTCCCGAAAGAAGCGCCTAATTTCATAGCGAATTCTGGTGTAAGCTCGATGTTGGTGAGGCCGGTGACCCCTCTATCTTTGAAGATGGACCCGGGCCATTTCGTGCCCCATATAAGGCTCATGGTTACACGCGATCCGGGCTCGATGACCTTATTGGGCCAAACCTTGATCTGAGGCTGCAATATTGCGCCCTGCTCGATCCTGCACCTATCGCCCACCACCACGCCTTCATGGCAAGTAACGAAGTCCTTGACTATAGCATGCTGGCCGATGATAGCCCCTCTCACTTCTGCATTTTTACCCACGAAGCAATCCTGCCACAGGATACTCCTCTGGATTACGGTATCCTTTTCGATTATGCAGTTATCGCCTATGAATGTATATTCAAAGCAGCCCGCGCCTGAATTTATCTTACAATTCCTGCCTATTACCAGCGGCCCACAAAGATGAGCGCCGGGAAGGATCTCGGTCCCCTCGCCTACCCAAATATCAGCGCCGACTTTGTTCCCTGGGATCTTCACCTTTACTTTACCGGCTACCGCATCCACCTGGGCCTGCCGGTATTGCCGGAGGTTCCCCACATCGCACCAATAGCCCGACGCCACATGCGCATAGAGCCTCTTGCCATCGCGAAGCAGCGCAGGAAATACATCCTGGCTGAAGTCCGAGGGCTTTCCTGGCTCTATATAGTCAAGCACCTCTGGCTCAAGAATGTATATGCCAGTATTGACAGTATCGCTAAATACCTCACCCCAGCTCGGTTTCTCGAGAAACCGGCGGATCCTGCCTTCATCATCGGTGACGACGATGCCATATTCGAGAGGGTTATCTACCCGCGTAGTGACGATGGTGGCGACAGCGGACTTCGACTCATGAAATCTGATGGCTTGCTCAAGGTCGATGTCCGTGAGGGCGTCCCCGCTTATCACAAGCACCCGTTCGCGCCCAAACACCTCTGCTGCCTTTTTGACACTGCCAGCAGTGCCAAGAGGCACATCCTCTACCGAATAAGATAAATGCAGCCCTAATTCCACCCCATCACCAAAAAAACTCTCGATCTCATCGGCGAGGTAATATAGCGTGACCGCGATGTCGATGATCCCATGGCGCTTAAGTAATTCGAATATATGTTGAATGATAGGTTTGTTAACCACGGGCACCATCGGCTTTGGACGGTTGCAGGTAAGTGGACGCAGTCTGGTTCCTTCTCCCCCAGCCATGACCACCGCTTTCACCTTAAGCCCCCCATTCGCCATAAGTTAGGGAAATAGGCCATTATCTTTCCAAACGCCGCCATCATGATTCAATAGGCGACTCCAGGAGCGAAAAATCAAGCCATGGGAACGGATCGTCGACCTCGCGCACTTCCTCCAAATAGCGTTCCGCTCCCGCACGCTCTTTCTCCTCCAATTCACCCGCGAGAAGCCTTTCGGCATAGTCCATAAGTCTATCGAATCTATCTGTGTGTTCCCTGAAACGCTTCGCTCCATACTCGGTAGCCTGCCGTTCTGTCACAAGGAATGGCCAGTCGCTGGCCGTCAGGAGGAAGAACTCCCTTAGCGCCTGGACCTTTAGGGCCTCCAAGAGGTCTGAGGAAATCATGTTGGCGTCGACACCAATGAGTGGGCCAACCGCTCCATCTCGACTTTCTCGCGCTACTAGTCGCGCCGCCTGGCACTTCACTGCAAGCCGCTTGATCCTGGCCTCAGCAACCCAGATCCTGTCCCACATCCACGCTGTCCCTTCATTAAGCCATACATCGTGCTTGCCTCCCCGCCCCCAAGATGATTCGGGAACCTCAATGGCCTCTTTGGGCGGATGTTCATCGAGAACCTGCCCAACTGACTTTGCCGCAACCTCGGCGCTAGTCAGAAGTCCTCTTATAACATCCCCAAGCCAATCTACGCCTTCATACCACCAGTGTCCAAAGAGCTCCGTGTCATAAGGCGCTACAATGACGCCATGTTTACCGCTATTGTCCCACCAGTCGGCCACAAGCTCGTGAACAAGGCCAACAAAATGAGCGGCATGCTCCCTACATCTGGCGGACGCAGCTTCCACATCATAAAGCTCCTTGGCGCCAAGATCAGTATCTCTCGATGTGACACGCCAGTATTGCAGCCCTGATACATCATCTTTCTTGTGAAACTCCCTATAGACCCCATCGCCCGGATACCCCAGCCATGAAGACCATACCTGCGTCGTTACCCGCTCGTTGCGTCCGAAACACGCTACCTTGGACGCACCGACGAAGTATGGCTCAAATGTTGTCTTCGCCAGAGGTCCTGCACCATGGAGCGATGCGCTGTCTCGCGAGCTTGCCATGTCGCTGCCGGACCTTTCACCTCCCGATATTCGCCTGCTTTCTGAAGATCTCATGCTGATGGAACCACTTGAGATCCCGATGGGCTCTCCGCCCTCCACCGCATGCCTATCCACAAAGAAATATTCAAGCCCTAGAGATTGCAGATATTCTTCCAGGCCCGGCCGGTAAGCGCATTCAGGCAGCCAGATTCCCCTGGGCGCACGGCCAAACCGCCTCATATAACTCTCGCATCCTGCGGCAAGCTGGGCTCTGATGGAGGTATCCTCCTTGAGGAGCGGCAAATAGGCATGAGTGGCCGCAGAAGTGATTATTTCAACAACTCCTCGGTCCTGAAGCTCACCAAAGGCCCCTGCGATGTCATATGAATATTCCCTGCGAAAAGCCTCGATGGCCCGGCCATATCTCTCGCAATAAGCAGCAGCCTGTCGCTCTCGAAGCCGGTCGCCATCGAGCCTGAAACGACGGCGATCATGGTTGGCCCGCGCCAGTCTTACCTCTGTCCACTGCAGAAAGGCCCGGCGCATATAGTCGTCATCGAGCTGATCAAGGAGGATGGGAGTAATGCCAATTGTTATGAAGGCAGAAGGCCTGCCAGCTATCTGTCGCCCGCCGGGTGTTCCAGATGAGCTGGAAACCTGATCGGAGATAGACCGTAGCAGGTCTAGAAGCGGGAGGTAGGATTCGAGCATCGCCTCGTAGAGCCATTCCTCGCCAAAAGGCCACATTCCGGCCTTCCGACAATACGGTATGTGACTGTGGAGAACAAAAGCGAGAGAGCCCTTGGGTCCGCTGTTATATGTGTCTGGATGATCCTTTTGAAATATCTCGCTGGACACTGTTCTCGCAGCATCTCGTGCCATGTCAGGCCGGGGCTTGTTTGAAAATGACGCCAATCCGATCTTCCCGACCAGAGAAGCACGCGAGGCCGCTCCCCCCTTTCATCTATTAGGTAAAACTTGGGTAAAATTCCATGCCGCTGCAGCGGCAGAAGCATTAGAAAAATGAAAATGGCGGTCACAGGCTTTTCTGACACAGGTACAAATGTCAACCATTGTTGAAATTACCGAAGTGCAAATATTCACCAAGGTACCCTTATGGCTTCTTCAAGGATACGCTGGTATACGGAACGAGTGGAAGCACCTACGGAATCCCACGTGAACCTATCAAGAGCGTCCTCGCGACCTCGCCTAGAAATATAGTCACGAAAGCCCGGGTCAGAGAGCACTCTTTTTATCCCCCAGGCGAGCGAGCCAGCGTTGCCCGGATACACTTTGACCCCAGTTTCCCCATGCCGGACGACCTCAGCGAGTCCGCCGGTATCAGATGCCACAACCGGCGTTCCCCTGGCCATGGCTTCCAGAGCTACAATGCCAAAAGGCTCGTATAGGCTGGGGAATACCGCCACATCGGCGGCCGCATAAAGCGCGTCGCGTTCTTGATCATCGATGCGGCCCGTGAAAATTACATTGCCCCCGAGTCCCATGTTGGCGGCCTTTTCCCGTAGACTGCCAGCATAGTAGCCATCACCAGCAACGACGAATTTCACATTCGGCATTTCGGCGAGCACCCCTGGAACCGCATCAAGGAGCACATGCACACCTTTTTCATAGACGAGCCTACCCACATAGAACACCAGCCGTTCTTCCGGCCGGGCATAACGAAGCCGCACCTGGTGAATATACTCCTGGTCAGGTGCCGGGCCAAGATCTACGCCATTGGGAATGACATCGATCTTGTCCTCAGGGAGCGAGAAAATCCGCTTCAGTTCGTCAGCCATGTAATGGCTGCAGCATATGACCCGCCATGATTCGTATGTGATCATCCACTCGACTTCATGAATATATTTCTGAAGGTCTGAACGTATGCCTCTATTTCTGCCATATTCGGTAGAGTGCATCGTGACAACCAGGGGAATGTGAAGGGCATGTTTGAGGGATCTTGCAGCGAATCCAACGAGCCAATCGTGCGCATGAATAATATCGTACCGGCCATGGGTTTTCATCTCTAGCACCGCGCGGCTGATGAGGCCGAAATTCGCCTCCATAACTGTATGAAGAAAAGCTCCATTACGGCCGCCATAAGGATCCGCGCCCGCATGGATTGCAGATCTTGCAACCCTTGAGACCATCACGCCATCCTGCATCAAGGATGCGGCATCGCCGCCCGAACTCGCGCATATGACATGGACCTCTTCCCCAAGGCCCGCCAGCGAGCGCGAGAGCCCTGAAACCGCCGCGCCGAGCCCTCCGATCACCTCTGGCGGGTATTCATACGCGAGCATCAATATGCGCATGGAATAACGCCCCCTATATTACCATAATTCGATAAATCATGGTTTATCTCCTCCAATTCCTTGCCCATTTTCATAGTAGACCCCCATGCTGCTGCGGCAGCACCATCAGAAGGATGAAAATATGGTCACGGCGAATGCTACTCTATGAACCGGTTGAAGAAGTTACTGATTCATCCAAAGCCTTGTCCGCCTCATTTTGGTCCCATCCATTTTCCGCAATGAGAACAAGCTTCTCAAACAAATCATAAGGAAGCCTTTTAACTGTGTTTGGCAATCAAAAAGGGGACCACTATGGCCACAGAAATGGGACCCACCCCCTGCCTAGGCGTAGCCTAGGCAGGCATGTGCAACATCTCGCGTTCTATCTCTTGTTTACGCGTACTCTCCCGGAAACGATAGTTCTCCCCGTTTAGAACCAGAATATGAGCCCTATGGGTAAGCCGGTCGAGAAGCGTTGCGGTCATTCTTTCATCACCCAACATCTCCGCCCACTGGCTAAATTCTAGGTTTGTAGTAACTATCATCCGGTGAATGAGAATCCTCTGCCCCTGAGTATTGAGGGATCCTCCAACTCTTTATTCCGCATCCGAAGCGATGGATATGACTCCTCTGTTGAGATCAGTTCAGGGCTTTTCAAATTGGCCTTTTCCGGCGCTAACGGAGCCTTCAAATGCCAGATAACTGAGGTTTTTTTCGATGGCACTTCGCTAAGGGTTTCGGGGCCATTACAGCTGGGAGAGGTGGTATATGGTCTCGGCCAACGTTTCGATGTCACCAATCAGGAAATTCCCCCAGGGGGCCGATCATGAAATTCCCCACCCTGCACTTATGAAATTCCCACATCCGATGGCGCAAATAACTAATTCAAGATCCACCTCTCACCTCCTCCTGATCAGCTGGAAATTCGGTCTGAGTCGACTGGGGTCCCACATGATCCCGATCGGGACAACGAAGCGGGCGGTAGCTCTTGCCCACCATGAAGACATGATGGGAGCCATTGATGAGCCTGTCGAGGGACCCCTCAGCAAGGACAGGGTTGGGAAACAGGGCATACCAATCCTTTGGAGTGCGGTTGGATACTACCATGAGTGATCCCCTGCGATAGCGTTCACAGACAAGCTCATAGAAGTCCTCCGCCTGCAGGGGCGTGAAATCCCGCAGCCCGAAGTCATCGATGATGAGCAGGTCAGGCAGGAGATATGCCCGCATGCGCTTCTCCCAAGTACCATCAGCATGACCCCCGCCCAGGTCGGAAAGGAGCTTCGACGCCTTCCGGTAAAGGACGCTGTATCCCCTCTGGCATGCGATATGACCGAGGGCTTGCGCTATGTGTGACTTGCCCACCCCTACAGGTCCGCAGATGATTACAGACTCCTTGCGCTCAAGATACCCGCAGGTGGCAAGGTCTCGTATGGTGGCTGCCGGGATTTTGGGGTTGTAGCTAAAATCGAAGTCGGCAAGAGTCTTGGTTTCCTCAAACCTTGCCCGGGCGACACGCTGAGCAAGCGC